>NZ_VMLJ01000031.1:1172-21837 GCF_013276615.1 Streptococcus sp. 1621 | reverse complement strand
TAGTTATCTAGGCTTTTTCTTGTGAGCAAATTGGTTGCTTGTACTCATGATTCGTGTTATACTCTTCGAAAGTCTCTTCAAATCACGTCAGCTTCACCTTGCCGTAGGTATGGTTACTGACTTCGTCAGTTCTATCCACAACCTCAAAACACTGTTTTGAGCAGCCTGCGGCTAGCTTCCTAGTTTGCTCTTTGATTTTCATTGAGTATTAGAATAATTTTTCAAATTGAAGGACAGAAATAGACAAGGATAATGGATATGGTAGAATTGGGAATTTCAACATTTGGGGAAACAACGGAGCTTGAAGGGACTGGACAGACTTACAGTCATGCTGAACGCATTCGTCAGTTGGTGGCAGAGATTGAATTGGCTGACAAAGTTGGTTTGGACGTGTATGGGATTGGTGAGCATCATCGGGAAGACTTTGCGGTATCAGCCCCAGAGATTGTTCTGGCCGCTGGGGCAGTTAATACCAAGAAAATCCGTTTGACCAGTGCAGTCAGCATTCTCTCGAGCATGGACCCTATTCGTTTGTTCCAACAGTATGCCACTATCGATGCTTTGTCAAATGGACGTGCGGAGATTATGGCTGGAAGGGGGTCTTTCACGGAATCTTTTCCCTTGTTTGGATATGATTTGAAAGACTACGAAGCCCTTTTTGATGAGAAATTAGACTTGATCCAGTTAGTCAATGAGAAGACCAGGATAGACTGGCAAGGGCGATTGACCCAAACAATCTCTGGCAAGGAAGTTTATCCTCGTCCAGTTCAGGACAAATTACCCTTGTGGATAGCGACAGGTGGCCATGTCGAATCAACAGTGAAGATTGCTCAGGCAGGTCTACCGATTGTCTATGCCATTATTGGTGGGAATCCGCGTTATTTTAAAAAGTTGATTCAGGCTTATCGTGAGATTGGTAGCGAAGCGGGTCATACCAGTAATGAGTTAAAGGTTGGGGCTCATTCTTGGGGGTGGATTGCTGAAGATGGCGAGCAGGCTGTGAAAGATTATTTCCATCCGACCAAGCAAGTAGTGGATGCTATTTCCAAAGATCGCCCGCACTGGCAGGAATTGCGTTATGAACAATATTTAGAGCAAGTTGGACCAAATGGCGCCATGTTTGTGGGAAATCCAGATCAGGTGGCAGAAAAATTGATTCGCATGATTGAAGATCTAGGTTTGGACCGCTTCATGCTCCATCTACCGCTTGGTTCCATGCCACATGATCAGGTTCTGAGAGCTATTGAACTCTTCGGCACGCAAGTGGCTCCAAAAGTACGGGCTTATTTTGCCATGAAAGAGGCTTAATAAAAAATCCTAATCAAGTTTATTAGGACAACAAATATTGTACAAAAATCAATGAGTCTGGGACAATAGTCTCTTATGTCCCCAAAAAAAGCAACGGATTTGCCGTTGCTTTTTTGCATGGTTGCGATAGTCTTGGTAAAATAGAATTGCTTAATAAACCATTTAGAAAGGCTATCCCATGCATATTCACTATAACACAAATCAAACAACTTTACCACTAGAAATCAGTTCTTTCTTGCCACAAGACCATCTCGTCTTTACTATTGAAAAAGAGGTAAATACCTTGGAGGATTGTCATTTCCACGCCTTCTATCATGCCTTTGGTCGCCCGTCTTATCACCCTAAAATGCTTGTATCTGCTCTTCTATTTGCCTATTCACAAGGGATTTTCTCTGGACGAAAAATTGAAAAAATGATGGTTGAGAATCTGGCTATGCAGTACCTAACAGGACAGTTAGTTGTCAGCTACCGCACCATCAATCGTTTTCGAGTCGCTGAAGGGATGGAAGAACTCATTCGTAATCTTTTCATCGACCTCAATCTTCGTTTAAAAATGGAAGAATTAGTGACTTTAGATTGTCTGTTTATTGACGGGACTAAGATTGAAGCTAATGCCAACAAGTATAGTTTTGTGTGGAAGAAAGCGACAGAGAAATTCTCCGCCAAACTTCAAGAACAGATACAGATCTATTTTCAAGAAGAAATCACACCCCTTATCCATCAGGCTATTAAGCTGGATGAAGAAGAACCAATTTCTTCAGAGCAGTTGCTTGCATTCGCTCAAGTTCTTGAAGAAGAATTGGAAAAACTGAACCAGGACATTGAGGAGACACCCGTTAAAGGAAAGGATGAACGTAAAACCCAGCGTCGTAAACTCAAGAAAGTCTTGCGTAAAGTCAAGGAGGATTTTTCAGTACGTGCTGAAAAATATGAGAACTATCAGGAGACATTTGAAGGGCGTAACAGTTTTTCCAAAACCGATCCAGATGCCACTTTTATGAGAATGAAAGAAGACCATATGAAAAATGGCCAACTCAAGGCTGCTTATAATCTTCAAATCGCTACTGAAAACCAATTTGTTCTTCACTATGATGTCTTTTCAAATCCGACAGATACCAAGACTCTTCTCCCCTTCCTTGAAACCTATCCGCATGACTTGAAGACAGTTGTCGCAGATGCTGGATATGGAAGTGAAGAGAACCTCCTTCGTTTAGATGAAAAGCAGGTAAACCATCTGATTAAATATGCCGTGTTTGATAAGGAACAAAAGAGAAGGTATAAACAGTCAGCTAAAAACTTATCGAATTGGCACTATAATGACAAGGAGGATAGCTACACACATCCTGATGGCTGGTGCTATCGTTTTCACCATATCAAACATCAGAAAACACAGACGGACTTTCAACAGGAAATCAAGGTTTACTATGCTGATGAACCTAAATCAGCCCCTCGAAAGGGACTGTATATGAACGAACGCTATCAAAACTTGAAAGCTAAAGAATGTCAGGCGCTTTTATCTCCTGAAGGTAGACAGATTTTCGCTCAACGTAAGATTGATGTGGAACCTGTCTTTGGGCAGATAAAGGCTTGTTTGGGTTACAAGAGATCTAATCTGAGGGGCAAGCGTCAAGTGAGAATTGACATGGGATTGGTACTTATGGCTAATAACCTCTTAAAATACAATAAGAGAACGACTCAAAATTAAAAAGCTAGAGTTCCACAATTGAAAATCTCTAGCTTTTTTGTGGTCGAGAACTATTTTGTCTCAGGCTCATTGTTCTATAGGAGGGCTAGTTTAGTTCTCTTTTTTGTTTTTTAGCAAGAACCTGAGATCTAGGAGCGCAAGGAGACTAATTCCTGCAAACAGGAGTTTGTGATCGTTGAGCTTCCTGTATTTGGATTGGCTATATCTAGCTATGCAAAGGTTATACAGTAGCAGTTTTAGCTAACCCATTCACCGTTTTCATTGACCAAATAGCCTTCAACTCTTGTATTAACTGCAAGTTTACCTGATGAATCAACATAGTACCATTTGCCAGAAACTTCAAACCATTGATTTTCTTTCATAGCTCCTGATGGCTCAAGATAGTACCAAGTATCTCCATCCTTAACCCAACCGGTTGACATAGAGCCGTTACTATTTAGGAAGTACCAAACATTGCCATCTTTTACCCAACCAGTTACCATAGAGCCATCATCTTTTAGATAATACCAAGTATCTCCATCTTTCACCCAACCAGTAGCTAGAGAACCGTCTGCTTTATGGAAATACCAGATGCCATTTTCTTGTTTCCAACTAGCTTTAGTTGTCTGATTTGGAGTTTCCGATTTCTTATTTGTATAAGCTGGGGTGTAGGAAGTTACAATAGCTTGTGTAGAAGTAGCTGGAAGTGATTGAGTATTACTGTCCTTATGTGGCTTCTCAGCTTGTGAACCAGTTGTAGCTTGGCTAGGTTTATTTTCTGCATCAGCTACTGTTGCAGATGGTTTAGTAGAATCAGGTTTAGTTTGTGGAGCTGGATCTTGATGTGCAGGGTGAGAAGCTTCATTTTGATGTTCAGGCTTGGAAGGGCTTGAGTCTGGTTTCTCTTCTGCAGTTGACTCATGGTTAGTTCCATTTTGAGAGACTCGAAGAACAGTAGCTGTAAGGGCATTTAATTTCAAGCCTTTTTCAGTCCATTCAAGTCCTTGAGGGTTGGCAATTCCGACTGGCCCTGCTTGGTTTTCATCTGCCAAAACTTCAGCATTTCTGAGGTGGGCAAAGGCAGTTCCCAAATTAAATTCGCGGGCTTTTTCATCCGCATTGACAAAGACTGCGTAGATATCACCGTTTGGAGCAGTAATTTGGTAGCCAATTACTACATCCTCTTTTTCTACACCATTTTGACCTGGGACAGTGATGAGGTGGACACGGTCTTTGATATCTTGGAGACTTTTAAGTCGGAAGGCATCTGTAGATTGACGAAGGGCAATCAAACCTTTCATATAGTCACGGCTCTTGACATTTTCAGGATATGCTTTTCCATCTGTAGCCTTAGTCCAGTCAAACTTGTTAATAGCATCACTCGAATCGTAAGAGTCATGGATGAAGTAAGGATAGTCAAATGGATTGCCATCCTTATCACGCAACAAGTGAGATTTGTTTGGTTGTTTATCCTCTGCTACTGGAGTCTTGTAGGCCGGGTCACGGAATTGTTTGGTACGCCCGTATTCCTGACCAGAGTGGATAAACGGAGTTCCTTGAGCTGTCAAGACCATGAGGTTTCCAAGTCGCAAACGACGGTGGATTTCAGCATAGTTCTCAGCCTTGCTTGGGTCTTTTTTGATAGACTGGGCAATGATGTCAAAGAGGGTCAAGTTATCATGGGCTGCGATGTATTGGATGACATCTCCAGGACTGTCTGCTTCAAAGTTGGTTGGTTGAGCAATGAGATTTTTGAAGACAGTGTTGACATCACGCTTGCCACCTGTGATAAAGGCAGGTTGACCTTCGTTTGGATAACCAGATTTGAGGTTGTTACGGATGTCATCTGAAAAGACAGCGACAGTATCGGTATGTTTCATCCAATCTTGGTCAGCAGCTTTAGTAGGCATATTTTCATCACCAGCATAGGTTCTCCAACCTTCACCCAGCATGATGAGGTTTGGATTGAGGGCGCGTGCAGCCTTGTAAGCTTCTTCGATAGAAGCGGCGTCATGGTCTCCCATCATATCGAAGCGGAAGCCATCCACTTTGTAGGTATCAACTAGATATTTGATAGAATCAACTAGTAGGCGTTTGGTCATATGGTGGGTTGTCCCTAAACGTCCACCACCAAAGCTAGTGCGAGGTATCCCATCAGCATCCATAAAGTGGTAGTAGTTTGGCTCTAAATCTTCAAAGATATCGACTTTGGCTGTATGGTTGTAAACTACGTCCAGGATAGCTCCCATGCCACGTTTGTGGATCTCATTGATGAGGTTTTTAAACTCTGCGATTCGTTTTTCTGGATTTTTAGGATCGCTTGAATACATACCAGTCAAGGAGAAGTAGTTTTGAGGATCATATCCCCAGTTGTAGTTGCTGTTGCTTGAAGCATAGTCAGACAAGCGTTCATGATTTTTTAATTCATTGACAAAGTAGTAAGACAAGACTGGAAGGAGCTGGATGTGGGTCACACCCAAGTCTTTGAGGTAGTCTAGTTTTTCAATAAAGGCTTCAAAGGTACCAAATGGTTTGGTCAAGTCTTTTGCAATGGCAGGATCTGAAGTGAAGTCACGCACATGAGCTTCGTAGATAACGGCATCTTCACGAGTCTTGAAGTTGTGAATCTTACCATAAGTTAAGTCTTGCGGTCCTAGTTTGGCTGGATCTACAAAGGCAGCTTTAGCCACTTTATGGGCATCGTCTGTTTTTGCAAGATCGCTGTTCCAAGCAGCGAGAGATTTAGCGTAAGGATCGAGTGCAAGAACAGTTTTCCCTTGACGCTCGATTTGGTATTGATAATAGTATCCAGTGAAATCTTTGATGCCTAATTTGTTTGTGCTATCTAGAGTTTGTTTCCAAGTTCCTCTTTCCCCTTTTTCAAGAGCGACAGTTCCAACTACTTTTTCAGGGTCATTCTTGTCGTAGACAACAACAGAAACCTTATCAGCACTTGGTGACCAAAGGGTCAAATCAACTTGTTTTCCTTCTTCTTTTAAGTCAGCTCCAAGTTTGCCATCATAGCTGTAAGTCTCATCTTTAAGACGCCAGCTTGTTTTGGTAGTGAAGTGGTCGGAATTGTAGCTAACAGTATAGGGATGTTTTGTGTCAGAGAAATCTCCGCTGTAGGTCACTTTCTTACCAGCTTCATCGATTGCAACATCGGTGATAGTTACTTTGTTTCCTAGGTGATTAGTGATGTTGGAGTGTTTGAGGATATCCTCTTTTTTAGCACCAACAAGTGTTGAAAAACTACTTTCAATGCTAGACGTTCCTACGTGTTGGGCACCTGTCATACGGATATCATGAACATAGTATGGATTTGTGTAAATCGATTCATCATCGTCTTTTAGGAAAATTTGGCTATGATTTTTCAAATCTGTGAACTTATAATCTTCTTTACGGATTTTCACGTCGTCTCCTTGTTTGCTCTCATCTAGTAATAAAAAGCCGAATTCTTTGGCGGCATCCTTAAGAGGGATGTCGATATAGCGACCATATTTGCCTGTAGCCGTAAAGTCTGTTCCGTCAGGCCATTGAGCGCTACTTGGATTTTTCACATCTCCCCAGTACCAGAGAGATTTCTTGTCATAGTTGCCATCCGTGCGGTAGTAGTTGACGCGAACAGTTCCTGCAGGTTGTGGTTCGTAAGAGAAAACCTTATAATCTTGGTCCAACCAAGCCTCGTTCATTTTTGGAACTAGTTTTTCTACAGATTTATCGCCGGTTAGATTTTTTCCAGCTGTATTGTTGATGAGGAAGCTAATTTTCTTGGCTTGTTCTCCCTTTAATTTGACATCTAGATAGTAGCCGTAGTCATCTTTCTTGGCATCCTTAAAGGACAAGGCTCCGTTAGGCCAGTTTTCAGAAGGCTTTTCAACATCATCCCAAGTCCAAAGTCCTTGAGCATCCTTGTTTTCTTCAGGAAGTTTTTTGACATGGATACGGAAGTAGTTGTCTTCGATTGGCTCTTCTGCCTTAGTTTCAGTTGCTACTGGACTGGTAGAAGTAGTTGGCTCACTTGAACGATCTTGTCCGGTTTGCGGTGCTGAATCGGCTGGGCTTGCAACAGGAGTAGTTGGCTCTGTTACAGGTTTTTCTTCTTTTTTCTCTAGGGAAGCGTTCGCATTTTCAGGTAAAGAGATGTCACTTTTCTTCTTACCGGAGTTATCTACTGTATCAGTAGTTGGTTGAACAATAGTGTTCGGTGCTTCTGTACTAGCTGTTGTACTTTCGTTGGCTGAGATAGTTGGCGTAGCCATAGCAAGTAGGACAAGGCTTGCTCCAATAAGGACAGAACCAGTTCCATTTTTGAGGGAACGGATGCTGTAGACCATTTTTTTCTCAGTTTGAGCTGGTGTTTTTCTCATAATGATTCTCCAATCAATAAATTTCTATATCAGTATAGCATGTAGTAAAACAAGATGCAAGCGTTTTCTTTGATTTGTCAAAGAAATTCTTACTTTTGAGAAGTTTTCCGTACTATTTTATATATCAGTATAAATAATGGAAATAATACTCAATGAAANNCGGCAAGGCGACGTTGACAGTATAAAAATGTCACATAAGACAAGACGTATTATTAGGAAGATGATGTGTTTTCAGCTATTTTTATTCAGAAATTGATTTCTAATATTTCTTTAAAAAGTTCATCTAGCGAAACTATAAATAGGAAGAGAAAAAGCTAGCGCTTCTCAAGTTTTATCTAGTTTCCAAACTATAGTATTTACTGGAAATCTAAAGAAAATATCAGAAAAATTCAGCAAACGTTTTCTTCTTATTTTCTTGACTTTTTTGCTGGTTTGTGCTTGACTTTTGCTTGAAATTTGATAGACTATAGACAAATAGGAAAACGTATTCATTTAAAAACGGAGGAATAAGGAATGAATCAAGAAAAACGTTTGCATCGCTTTGTCAAAAAGTGTGGACTCGGTGTGTGTAGTGCTGTTGTTGCGGCCTTTTTATTGAACGCTCAGGGAGTAGCTTTGGCTACAGAGCAAGGGAATCGTCCAGTTGAGACAGAAAACATTGCTCGTGGAAAACAAGCTAGTCAAAGTTCTACTGCTTATGGAGGAGCTGCTACACGAGCAGTGGATGGTAATGTTGATAGTGACTATGGGCACCATTCTGTAACGCATACAAACTTTGAAGACAATGCTTGGTGGCAAGTTGATCTTGGAAAAACAGAGAATGTTGGAAAAGTTAAACTTTACAATCGTGGAGATGGGAATGTAGCTAATCGTCTTTCCAATTTTGATGTTGTTTTGTTAAATGAAGCAAAACAAGAAGTTGCTCGTCAACACTTTGATAGTTTGAATGGGAAGGCAGAACTTGAAGTTTTCTTCACAGCCAAAGGCGCTCGTTATGTAAAAGTGGAGTTGAAAACTAAAAATACCCCATTGAGCTTGGCAGAAGTGGAAGTATTCCGTTCAGCAACAACTCAAGTTGGACAGGATAGAACTACACCAGTAGTAGATCAAAAATCAGCATTGAAAGACTACCTTTTTGGCTTAACTTATAATCCTTTGGATATTTTAACTCGCAAGGGAGAAACCTTAGAAAATCGCTACAACACAAGTGCTAAGGAACAAAATGGAGAGTTTGTCGTTGTAGAAAAAATCAAGAAAACTCTCTCTACAGGCACAGCAGATGTTTCCATCAATGGAAATCAAAATGTCTTCCTAGGTGGCTTGTATAAGGCAAACCAAAATCTGCTAGAAAATCAGCCAGAATTGATTAGTCTTGCCCGTGCAAAGGGGACAGTCAGCGTCGATTTACCTGGTATGATTCAGTCTGACAGCCGAATTGAAGCAGATCCTACAACTAGTGGTATGCAGTCTGCGATGAATACCTTGGTTGAAAGATGGACAAAGAATTACTCATCTAGCCATTCCGTTCCTGCCCGTGTTCAGTATGAATCAACTACAGCCTATAGCATGAACCAATTGAAAGCAAAATTTGGTGCAGACTTTGAAAAAGCAGGTGCACCGCTCAAGATTGACTTTGAGGCTGTGCAAAAGGGTGAAAAGCAAATTGAAGTTGTAAACTTTAAACAAATCTACTATACAGCGACATTTGATGCACCGACCAATCCAGCGGCTGTATTTGACAAGAGTGTGACACCTGAAGATTTAAAACAAAGAGGTGTTGATTCACAAACTCCACCTGTATATGTATCAAATGTTTCTTACGGACGTCAAATCTATGTTAAGTTTGAGTCAACAAGTAAGTCTACTGAATTAAAAGCAGCTATCAATGCGGTTATCAAAGGCGCAACAATTGCTCCAAATTCTGAATGGAGCCGTCTATTGAAGAATACTTCTGTAACAGCGGTAATTGTAGGAGGTAATGCTAGCGGTGCCGCCAAAGTTGTCACAGGAACAGTCGAAAACTTGAAGGAACTCATCAGAGAAGGAGCTAACTTTAGCGCTCAAAGTCCAGCTGTGCCAATCTCATATAAGACTGCCTTCCTAAAAGATAATGCCCAAGCAACTTTACAAAATAGTACAGACTATATCGAAACGAAGGTGACTTCTTACAAAAATGGCTTCTTGAAACTTCATCATAAGGGTGCTTATGTTGCGCGTTACTACATCTATTGGGATGAAATTACATATGATGAACAAGGAAATCCAGAAATCCGTTCACGTCAATGGGAAGATAACGGAAAAAACAGAACTTCAGGCTTCCAAACAGAGATTCAATTTAAAGGAAATGTCCGTAATCTTCGTATCAAGGTTCAAGAAAAGACGGGTCTTGTATGGGAACCATGGCGTACAGTTTACAACCGCACAGACTTACCACTAGTACAACAGCGTACAATTACACATTGGGGAACAACTCTAAACCCTAAAGTTGATGAAAAAATTGTGAATGAGTAACGATTTGATTTACTTGATTCGATAGTAAACAGTGAAGAGGAGGAACTTTGATTTCTCCTCTTTTATGATTGGCTTTTGAGAGAATGAAAAGGGTAACTTCTATAGCAGATTGAAACTAGAATAGTACGTTGTTGCTATTAAAACATTTCTAGAAATTAAGTTGACTTTCCCAATAGATTTGTTCATGTCTTATTTCAATTCAATATAAAACTAACTTCCAGTTTTCCACAACCTAGCTTTTAGTATGAGAAAAACGCGTTGTTACAGACATAAGGAGCTTTTTGAGAAGTGGGCAATCCGTACAATCAGATTTGACGGATGTTGGATGCATGATGCGATTGCGCTTGATTTCTTTTGAAATCGTTGACGGATCTTTTCCCATCTTCTCAACGATGGAACGGAAAGTCTCACACTTAATTCCACCATAAAAATCCGTTTTAGACTAATTTCCACTTCGGTTAGGTAAGTGGAAGTTACTTTGAGAAGTTACGTAGCGAAAAGATTAACAATAAAAAAGAAAAATATCTTGACAAGCAAGGGGAAATTTTGTTACAATAATAGACGGTACTTTTTACTTTTGGTCTCTCAAGAGTGTACAGGGACGTGCTGACAAATGTTGCAAAAGTACACACAGATGATAGCTGTCACCAAGTGTATCATCACCAAAAATAAAAAAACACAGGAGAATGTAGATGCCTACAATTAACCAATTGGTTCGCAAACCGCGTAAATCAAAAGTAGAAAAATCTAAATCACCAGCTTTGAACGTTGGTTACAACAGTCATAAAAAAGTTCAAACAAACGTTTCTTCACCACAAAAACGTGGTGTTGCAACTCGTGTTGGAACAATGACACCTAAAAAACCTAACTCAGCCCTTCGTAAATTCGCTCGTGTACGTTTGAGCAACCTTATCGAAGTTACTGCCTACATCCCAGGTATCGGACACAACTTGCAAGAGCACAGCGTGGTTCTTCTTCGTGGTGGACGTGTAAAAGACCTTCCAGGGGTACGTTACCATATCGTCCGTGGTGCACTTGATACTGCAGGTGTTAACGATCGTAAACAAGGCCGTTCTAAATACGGTACTAAACGTCCAAAAGCATAAGGAAAGGGGATAAAGAGAAATGAGTCGTAAAAATAGAGCTCCAAAACGTGACGTATTGCCAGATCCGCTTTACAATTCACAACTAGTTACTCGTCTTATCAACCGCGTTATGCTTGATGGTAAACGTGGTACAGCTGCTTCAATCGTTTACGGTGCCTTTGAGCAAATCAAAGAAGCTACTGGAAACGATGCACTTGAAGTATTTGAAACAGCTATGGAAAACATCATGCCTGTACTTGAAGTACGTGCACGCCGTGTTGGTGGTTCTAACTACCAAGTCCCAGTTGAAGTTCGTCCAGAACGTCGTACAACACTTGGACTTCGTTGGTTGGTAACAATCGCTCGTCTTCGTGGTGAACACACAATGCAAGACCGTCTTGCAAAAGAAATCTTGGATGCTGCTAACAACACTGGTGCAGCTGTTAAGAAACGTGAAGACACTCACCGTATGGCTGAAGCTAACCGTGCATTCGCACACTTCCGTTGGTAAGATTAAGATACTAAGGGCGTTAAAAAAGCGACTGAAAATTAGGAAACTTGACGAAGAATCGAAGATTCTAGGAGAGTTTATCTATTTTCCGAGCTTTTAGCCTGGGTTCAAATTAGCTAAATCGATTAGTATTAGCTATAACTCAACTTACCAGCTCGTAAGTTGAAACCAACAATAGCATGAAAACATTGAGAACGGGTAGGTCCTGCCTATCCGTTTTTATTAAAATCGTGTTATAATAGAATAGAAATCAAAAATAAATAGGAGAAACAAACCTCATGGCACGCGAATTTTCACTTGAAAAAACTCGTAATATCGGTATCATGGCTCACGTCGATGCTGGTAAAACAACTACAACTGAGCGTATCCTTTACTACACTGGTAAAATCCACAAAATCGGTGAAACTCACGAAGGTGCGTCACAAATGGACTGGATGGAGCAAGAGCAAGAACGTGGTATCACTATCACATCTGCTGCAACAACAGCTCAATGGAACAACCACCGCGTAAACATCATCGACACACCAGGACACGTGGACTTCACAATCGAAGTACAACGTTCTCTTCGTGTATTGGATGGTGCGGTTACCGTTCTTGACTCACAATCAGGTGTTGAGCCTCAAACTGAAACAGTTTGGCGTCAAGCAACTGAGTATGGAGTTCCACGTATCGTATTTGCCAACAAAATGGACAAAATCGGTGCTGACTTCCTTTACTCTGTAAGCACACTTCACGATCGTCTTCAAGCAAATGCACACCCAATCCAATTGCCAATCGGTTCTGAAGATGACTTCCGTGGTATCATCGACTTGATTAAGATGAAAGCTGAAATCTATACGAACGACCTTGGTACAGATATCCTTGAAGAAGACATCCCAGCTGAATACCTTGACCAAGCTCAAGAATACCGTGAAAAATTGATTGAAGCAGTTGCTGAAACTGACGAAGAATTGATGATGAAATACCTCGAAGGTGAAGAAATCACTAACGAAGAATTGAAAGCAGGTATTCGTAAAGCAACTATCAACGTTGAATTCTTCCCAGTATTGTGTGGTTCTGCCTTCAAGAACAAAGGTGTTCAATTGATGCTTGATGCGGTTATCGACTACCTTCCAAGCCCACTTGACATCCCAGCAATCAAAGGTATCAACCCAGATACAGACGAAGAAGAAACTCGTCCAGCATCTGACGAAGAGCCATTTGCAGCTCTTGCCTTCAAGATCATGACTGACCCATTCGTAGGTCGTTTGACATTCTTCCGTGTTTACTCAGGTGTGCTTCAATCAGGTTCTTACGTATTGAACACTTCTAAAGGTAAACGTGAGCGTATCGGACGTATCCTTCAAATGCACGCTAACAGCCGTCAAGAAATTGACACTGTTTACTCAGGTGATATCGCTGCTGCCGTTGGTTTGAAAGATACTACAACTGGTGACTCATTGACAGATGAAAAAGCTAAAATCATTCTTGAGTCAATCAACGTTCCAGAACCAGTTATCCAATTGATGGTTGAGCCAAAATCTAAAGCTGACCAAGACAAGATGGGTATCGCCCTTCAAAAATTGGCTGAAGAAGATCCAACATTCCGCGTTGAAACAAACGTTGAAACTGGAGAAACAGTTATCTCAGGTATGGGTGAGCTTCACCTTGACGTCCTTGTTGACCGTATGCGTCGTGAGTTCAAAGTTGAAGCGAACGTAGGTGCTCCTCAAGTATCTTACCGTGAAACATTCCGCGCTTCTACTCAAGCACGTGGATTCTTCAAACGTCAGTCTGGTGGTAAAGGTCAATTCGGTGATGTATGGATCGAATTTACTCCAAACGAAGAAGGTAAAGGATTCGAATTCGAAAACGCAATCGTCGGTGGTGTGGTTCCTCGTGAATTTATCCCAGCGGTTGAAAAAGGTTTGGTAGAATCTATGGCTAACGGTGTTCTTGCAGGTTACCCAATGGTTGACGTTAAAGCTAAGCTTTATGATGGTTCATATCACGATGTCGACTCATCTGAAACTGCCTTCAAGATTGCGGCTTCACTTGCCCTTAAAGAAGCTGCTAAATCAGCACAACCAGCTATCCTTGAACCAATGATGCTTGTAACAATCACTGTTCCAGAAGAAAACCTTGGTGATGTTATGGGTCACGTAACTGCTCGTCGTGGACGTGTAGATGGTATGGAAGCACACGGTAATAGCCAAATCGTTCGTGCTTACGTTCCACTTGCTGAAATGTTCGGTTACGCAACAGTTCTTCGTTCTGCATCTCAAGGACGTGGTACATTCATGATGGTATTTGACCACTACGAAGATGTACCTAAGTCAGTACAAGAAGAAATCATTAAGAAAAACAAAGGTGAAGACTAATCTGTCCTCACTTTAGAAGGAAGTCACTTAGTGGCTTCCTTTTGTCTTTAGAAAATACCTCTAAATATGGTAAAATAGTAGGAGAATAATGTGAGGAAAATGAATGTCAAATAGTTTTGAAATTTTGATGAATCAACTGGGGATGCCTGCTGAAATGAGACAGGCTCCTGTTTTATCACAGGCTGATATTGAGCGAGTTGTGGTTCATAAAATTAGTAAGGTATGGGAGTTTCATTTCGTATTTTCTAATATTTTACCGATTGAAATCTTTTTAGAATTAAAGAGAGGTTTGAGCGAAGAATTTTCTAAGACAGGCAATAAAGCTGTTTTCGAAATCAAGGCTCTGTCTCAAGAATTTTCAAATCAACTCTTGCAGGCCTATTATAGAGAGGCTTTTTCTGAGGGGCCATGTGCTAGTCAAGGTTTTAAGTCCCTTTATCAAAATTTGCAAGTTCGTGCGGAGGGCAATCAGCTCTTTATTGAAGGCTCTGAGGCGATTGATAAGGAGCACTTTAAGAAAAATCATCTTCCTAATTTAGCCAAACAACTTGAAAAATTTGGTTTTCCAACTTTTAATTGTCAAGTCGAGAAGAATGATGTGCTGACTCAAGAGCAGGAAGAAGCATTTCATGCTGAAAATGAGCAGATTGTTCAAGCGGCCAATGAGGAAGCGCTCCGTGCTATGGAACAACTAGAACAGATGGCACCTCCTCCAGCGGAAGAGAAACCAGCCTTTGATTTTCAAGCTAAAAAAGCTGCAGCTAAACCGAAGCTGGATAAGGCAGAGATTACTCCTATGATTGAAGTGACGACGGAGGAAAATCGTTTGGTCTTTGAAGGGGTTGTTTTTGATGTGGAGCAAAAAGTGACCAGAACAGGGCGTGTTTTGATCAACTTTAAAATGACGGACTACACTTCAAGTTTTTCGATGCAAAAGTGGGTTAAGAATGAGGAAGAGGCTCAGAAATTTGATCTCATCAAGAAAAATTCTTGGCTCCGTGTTCGTGGGAATGTGGAGATGAATAACTTCACACGCGATTTGACTATGAACGTGCAAGACGTGCAGGAAGTTGTTCACTATGAGCGGAAGGATTTAATGCCAGAAGGAGAACGACGGGTTGAGTTTCATGCTCATACTAATATGTCGACCATGGATGCTCTACCAGAGGTAGAAGAAATCGTTGCGACAGCTGCTAAGTGGGGACACAAGGCGGTTGCCATCACAGACCATGGAAATGTTCAGTCCTTCCCACATGGCTATAAGGCGGCTAAGAAAGCGGGAATCCAGCTGATCTATGGTATGGAAGCCAATATCGTGGAGGACCGTGTTCCTATCGTTTATAACGAAGTGGAGATGAACTTGTCGGAAGCGACCTACGTGGTCTTTGACGTGGAAACGACAGGCCTTTCAGCCATCTATAATGACTTGATTCAGGTTGCGGCTTCTAAGATGTACAAGGGGAATGTCATTGCTGAATTTGATGAATTTATCAATCCTGGACATCCTTTGTCAGCTTTTACTACTGAGTTGACTGGAATTACAGATGATCATGTCAAAAATGCCAAACCACTGGAACAAGTTCTGCAAGAATTTCAAGAGTTTTGCAAGGATACGGTCCTAGTTGCCCACAATGCTACCTTTGACGTTGGATTTATGAATGCCAACTATGAGCGTCATGGTCTGCCAAAGATTAGTCAGCCAGTTATTGATACACTTGAGTTTGCTAGAAATCTCTATCCTGAGTATAAACGTCATGGTTTGGGACCTTTGACCAAGCGTTTTGGTGTGGCTTTAGAACATCACCACATGGCCAATTACGATGCGGAAGCTACAGGTCGCCTGCTTTTCATCTTTATCAAAGAGGTGTCAGAAAAACATGGTGTGACTGATTTGGCTAGATTAAACATTGATTTGATTAGTCCAGATTCTTATAAAAAAGCTCGGATCAAACATGCGACCATTTATGTCAAGAATCAGGCAGGCCTAAAAAATATCTTTAAACTGGTTTCTTTGTCCAATACCAAATACTTTGAAGGGGTGCCACGGATTCCGAGAACGGTTTTAGATGCCCATCGGGAAGGTTTGATTTTAGGTTCAGCTTGCTCTGAAGGTGAAGTTTTTGATGCAGTCGTTTCCCAGGGTGTGGATGCAGCGGTTGAGGTGGCCAAGTATTACGACTTTATTGAGGTCATGCCACCAGCTATCTATACTCCCTTGATTGCCAAGGAGCAGGTCAAGGATATGGAAGAACTCCAGACCATTATCAAAAGTTTGATAGAAGTGGGAGACCGCCTTGGCAAGCCTGTTCTGGCTACGGGAAATGTCCACTATATCGAACCAGAAGAAGAGATTTACCGTGAAATTATCGTCCGTAGTTTGGGACAGGGGGCGATGATTAACCGAACTATCGGTCATGGGGAACATGCCCAACCAGCTCCTCTTCCCAAGGCTCATTTTCGAACGACCAATGAGATGTTGGATGAATTTGCCTTTTTGGGAGAGAAATTAGCTCGGAAATTGGTCATTGAAAACACCAATGCCTTGGCAGAAATCTTTGAACCCGTTGAGGTCGTTAAGGGGGACTTGTACACACCTTTCATTGACAAGGCGGAAGAAACGGTCGCTGAATTGACCTACAAGAAAGCTTTTGAGATTTATGGAAATCCGCTGCCAGATATCGTTGATTTGCGGATTGAAAAAGAACTAACCTCTATTCTGGGGAATGGGTTTGCTGTGATTTATCTGGCATCGCAGATGCTGGTGCAACGTTCCAATGAACGGGGTTACTTGGTGGGTTCTCGTGGGTCTGTCGGATCTAGTTTCGTTGCGACCATGATTGGGATTACGGAGGTCAATCCTCTCTCCCCTCACTATGTCTGTGATCAGTGTCAGTACAGTGAGTTTATCACAGATGGTTCGTACGGTTCAGGATTTGATATGCCCAATAAGGACTGTCCAAACTGTGGTCATAAACTCAGCAAAAACGGACAGGATATTCCTTTCGAGACCTTCCTTGGTTTTGATGGGGATAAGGTTCCTGATATTGACTTGAACTTCTCGGGAGAAGACCAGCCTAGCGCCCACTTGGATGTGCGTGATATCTTTGGTGAGGAATATGCCTTCCGTGCGGGAACGGTTGGTACGGTAGCTGCCAAGACTGCCTATGGCTTTGTCAAGGGTTACGAGCGAGATTATGGCAAGTTTTATCGTGATGCAGAGGTTGAACGCCTCGCTCAAGGTGCAGCTGGTGTCAAGCGAACAACGGGACAACACCCGGGGGGAATTGTTGTTATTCCTAACTACATGGATGTCTACGATTTTACGCCTGTCCAGTATCCAGCGGATGACGTGACGGCTGAATGGCAGACCACTCACTTTAACTTCCATGATATTGATGAGAACGTCCTCAAACTCGATGTACTGGGACATGATGATCCGACCATGATTCGGAAACTTCAGGATTTGTCTGGGCTTGACCCTAATGAAATCCCTATGGATGACGAAGGCGTGATGGCCCTCTTTTCTGGGACTGATGTGCTAGGAGTAACTCCTGAGCAAATCGGAACGCCTACGGGTATGTTGGGGATTCCCGAGTTTGGAACAAATTTTGTACGTGGAATGGTAGACGAAACACATCCGACCACCTTTGCGGAATTGCTTCAGTTGTCTGGTCTGTCCCACGGTACTGACGTTTGGTTGGGAAATGCCCAGGATCTGATTAAGCAAGGAATAGCGGACCTATCGACTGTTATCGGTTGTCGGGACGACATCATGGTTTACCTCATGCATGCGGGTCTGGAACCTAAGATGGCCTTTACCATTATGGAACGGGTACGTAAGGGATTGTGGCTCAAGATTTCCGAAGAGGAACGCAATGGCTACATCGAAGCCATGAAGGCTAATAAGGTACCAGAGTGGTATATCGAATCCTGTGGGAAAATCAAGTACATGTTCCCTAAAGCCCATGCGGCAGCCTACGTTATGATGGCCCTGCGTGTAGCTTACTTCAAGGTTCATCATCCCATTTATTACTACTGTGCTTACTTCTCTATCCGTGCTAAGGCATTTGATATCAAGACCATGGGGGCGGGCTTGGATGCCATCAAACGCAGAATGGAAGAAATCTCTGAAAAACGGAAGAACAATGAGGCCTCTAATGTGGAGATTGACCTCTATACAACTCTTGAGATTGTCAATGAAATGTGGGAACGTGGTTTCAAGTTTGGAAAACTCGATCTCTACCGTAGTCAGGCGACAGAGTTCCTCATCGACGGGGATACCCTCGTCCCGCCATTTGTAGCAATGGATGGTCTGGGAGAAAACGTTGCTAGGCAGTTGGTTCGAGCGCGTGAAGAGGGAGAGTTTCTCTCTAAAACAGAACTACGCAAACGCGGTGGTCTCTCCTCAACCTTGGTTGAAAAGATGGATGAAATGGGGATTCTGGGCAATATGCCAGAGGATAACCAGCTCAGTTTGTTTGATGAGTTGTTTTAAAAAAATTGTTTAATCATCTATCCAAAGAGGCTCATGTATATCTAATAGATTTACATGAGCCTTCTTTTTTGTTAAAATAGTCTATAGAAAGAGGGTGAGAGTATGTCAAAGACGAGTATGAGTATCCGTTTGGATAGTGAGGTCAAGGAGCAGGCCCAACAGGTGTTTAGTAATCTGGGAATGGATATGACAACAGCTATTAATATTTTCCTTCGTCAGGCTATTCAATATCAGGGATTACCTTTTGATGTTAGACTAGACGAAAATCGGAAGTTGCTCCAAGTGTTAACGGATTTAGACCAAAATCGTAATATGAGCCAGTCTTTTGAATCAGTTTCTGACTTGATGGAGGATTTGCGTGCTTAAGATTCGTTATCATAAACAGTTTAAAAAAGATTTTAAGTTGGCTATGAAGCGTGGTTTGAAGGCAGAATTATTAGAAGAAGTTTTAAATTTTCTTGTTCAAGAAAAAGAACTTCCTGCTAGATATCGTGATCATCAATTGACGGCATCCAAGCATTTTCAAGGAGTTCGTGAATGCCATATCCAGCCAGATTGGCTTTTGGTTTATAAAGTAGACAAGGAAGAATTGATTTTAAATTTGCTTAGGACAGGAAGTCATAGTGATTTGTTTTAATAAATTTTAAGGGGGTTCTCATGAAACTAAGAATTTTTGCGGAAGATAAGCCGGCTGAGAAGGTGTTTGAGTATCAATTGGAACTTGCTGATCGTACAATCCTTCTATCGACAGCACTCTTGTCAGGTGCTATTGCTTTAGCAGGAATCTTTTCTGCTTTGAAAGAAAAATAAAAATAGAAAAGAGAAAACAGAATGGTTTTACCAAATTTTAAAGAAAATCTAGAAAAATATGCGAAATTATTGGTTGCGAACGGAATCAATGTGCAACCTGGTCACACTTTGGCTCTCTCTATCGATGTGGAGCAACGTGAGTTGGCTCACTTAATCGTCAAAGAAGCTTATGCTTTGGGTGCACATGAGGTGATCGTTCAGTGGACAGATGATGTGATTAACCGTGAGAAATTCCTCCATGCGCCGATGGAGCGTCTGGACAATGTGCCAGAATACAAGATTGCTGAGATGAACTATCTTTTGGAGAACAAAGCTAGCCGTCTTGGAGTTCGTTCTTCTGACCCAGGTGCCTTGAACGGAGTGGACGCTGACAAGCTCTCAGCTTCTGCCAAAGCTATGGGACTTGCCATGAAGCCAATGCGCATCGCAACGCAATCTAACAAGGTTAGTTGGACTGTAGCAGCCGCTGCTGGACTTGAGTGGGCTAAGAAAGTCTTTCCAAATGCTGCGAGCGATGAAGAAGCAGTCGATCTTCTTTGGGACCAAATCTTCAAAACTTGCCGAGTCTACGAAGCAGATCCTGTTAAGGCTTGGGAGGAACATGCAGCTATCCTCAAGAGCAAGGCCGATATGCTTAATAAGGAGCAATTTTCAGCCCTTCACTACACAGCGCCAGGGACAGATTTGACCCTTGGTTTGCCAAAGAACCACGTTTGGGAATCAGCTGGTGCTATCAATGCCCAGGGCGAAGGCTTCTTGCCAAATATGCCAACTGAAGAAGTCTTCACAGCACCTGATTTTCATCGCGCAGATGGTTATGTCACTTCTACAAAACCGCTTAGCTATAATGGAAATATCATCGAAGGCATTAAAGTAACCTTCAAGGATGGACAAATTGTGGATATCACTGCAGAAAAAGGCGATCAAGTCATGAAAGACCTTGTCTTTGAAAATGCGGGTGCGCGTGCCTTGGGTGAATGTGCCTTGGTACCAGATCCAAGCCCAATTTCTCAGTCAGGTATTACCTTCTTTAACACCCTTTTCGATGAGAATGCTTCAAACCACTTGGCTATTGGTGCAGCATATGCGACTAGCGTAGCTGGTGGAGCGGAGATGAGCGAAGAAGAGCTTGAAGCTGCGGGGCTTAACCGTTCAGATGTTCACGTAGACTTTATGATTGGTTCTAGTCAAATGGATATAGATGGTATCCGTGAGGATGGGACAAGTGTACCACTCTTCCGTAACGGAGATTGGGCAAATTAAGGAGATAATATGTTAGGAAGTATGTTCGTTGGTCTCCTAGTGGGATTTTTAGCAGGTACTCTGACTAATCGTGGAGAGCGAATGGGATGTTTTGGAAAAATGTTTCTAGGCTGGATTGGTGCCTTTATAGGGCATTTGCTTTTTGGGACTTGGGGACCAATTATATCAGGAACAGCCATTATCCCAGCGATTTTAGGAGCTATGATTGTTTTAGCTATTTTCTGGAGACGAGGAAGTTAATTTCTTAAATCTGATACTCAATGAAAAT
>NZ_VMLJ01000031.1:0-1052 GCF_013276615.1 Streptococcus sp. 1621 | reverse complement strand
AGAGATTTTTGAAGAGTATGAAACGAAAAGGAGGTTGGTCATTGTACCAGTCTCCTTTTGATATGATATAATAGTTCTATGAGATTGGATAAATTTTTAGTTGCCTGCGCTGTGGGAAGTCGGACTGAGGTCAAAAACTTGCTCAAGTCCGGGCGTGTGACGGTAAATGGTAAAAAAGAAAAATCAGCTAAATTGCAGATTGATGAAGAAAGAGATGAGATTCGCTTTGATGGGCAAGTGCTGGAGTATGAAGAGTTTGTCTACTACATGATGAACAAACCCCAAGGAGTTATTTCAGCGACTGAGGATCCCAAGCACAGAACCGTTCTGGACTTGTTGGATGACTTGGCTCGGAGCAAGGAAGTTTTCCCAGTAGGACGCTTGGATATTGACACGCATGGTCTTTTGCTCTTGACCAATGACGGCAAGCTGGCCCATGCTCTTCTTTCACCTAAGCGTCATGTGGATAAGACCTATCTGGCTCAGGTCAAGGGAATTATGACCCAAGAAGATGTGGAGATATTTGCTGAGGGTATTCCGCTCAAAGACTTTACCTGTCAGCCCGCTGGACTGGAGATTCTTTCCACAGATGCAGAAAAGAATCAGAGCCAAATCCGTGTGACTATTGCAGAAGGGAAGTTCCACCAGGTCAAACGTATGGTGGCTTACTGTGGTAAGGAAGTAGTGGACTTGCAACGTTTGACTATGGGAACGCTAGTCTTGGATGAGAACCTAGAACGAGGGGAATGGCGTCGCTTGACCAAGGAAGAATTAGAAATTCTCCGTGCTAATATTATTTAATTTAGTTTAATACTCAATGAAAATCAAAGAGCAAACTAGGAAACTAGCCGCAGGCTGTACTTGAGTACGGCAAGGCGACGTTGACGTGGTTTGAAGAGATTTTCGAAGAGTATAAATTTGAAAAAGGTGAGGGACAATGTCCTTGCCTTTTATGTTTTTTAGTTGCTTCCTTTGTGAAAAGAGTTATAATAGACTGTAGAATAAAAGGAGGAATCTATGAACGCGATTCAAAAATCATTTACTGATAAACT
>NZ_VMLJ01000030.1:11277-25822 GCF_013276615.1 Streptococcus sp. 1621 | reverse complement strand
GCAAATTTGAACAGCAAAATGCGAACTTTTTTAGCCATATTATCACTTATTTTTATAGGTGGTTTTTGAGATTCTATTTCAGAAAAAAAACTGATTAAGAAGTCTTCAAGAAAGCAGCAAAACACCCTCTATCAGTGCTCTCCCTCCTGGTATCGTAACTCTTATAGCAGATTGAAATAAGATGTGAACAAATTGAGTAGGAAAGTCAAAGTAATTTCTAACAATGTTTTGGCAGTAGTTGTTTGGCGTGTGTACTATTCTAGTTTCAATCTACTATACTAAAAACGGCTTGAAAGGTTTATCACATGAAAAAGGACAGCAAAAAAAGCCAACTGAACAAAATCAAGTGACTCAAGCCTAAAAATTATATCAAAAATAAGAACTAGATAAAGCGATTGTAACAAACACATTCATTTCTAGCAATGTTTTAGTAATAGTGGTATGGTGTGGCGTGTGTACGGTTCTAGTCTCAATCTATTGTGTTTCAAAAAAACGAAGCAAAAAAGCTTCCTTGACCCGACGAGTCAGGTCTTCCATGAGTTTGACTTGCTCATCAACCTGTGCTTGCGTCGCTTTTGGATTCTCTAAGACCGCCTTAGCCTTTGCGAGACCTCCTTCGACTTCAGTGTGAAGAGCCTTCATAGAATCTAAGGTCAGATTTGCCAACAAAGCTTCTAGGGTGCTTTGTGTCGATTTGGCTGCACTTGTGTCAGCTACTGGCGCTGATACTTCCTGATCCTTTTCCTTCGCCACCTGAGGAGCTTCTTCTTTATCGTCTATCTTAGTCTCGGGCTGAGGACTTTTAACTTCAGCTTCTGATTCTTCTTGACTTCCTTCTTCAGTTTTAGCTTCTGGAGCGCTAGATTCTCCTGCTGATTTGAGCTCAACAGGCTGTTCAACTACTGCCTTTTTCTCAGGACTCTCCTCATCTGAGTCCTATGGATCCCCATCTGAATTTCCAGAAGGTCCAGCAACTACATCACTAGCTGTTACTGGAGACACTGCCGGGGTCTGCGCTTGCACCCCATTCGCAAAGAACATCAGAGCCGCCACTGCAACACTAGCAGCCCCAAAATGATATTTCCTTATTGAGTAACGGTAAATTTTTTCACCATTATCACTATGTTTTTTTCCAAACATGAGCATAGCATCCTTTCATTGTATCACAGGCCAACTTTCCTCAAAAGAGTACACAAAAACCCGTAACACATAATATGTCAACTTTATAGTAATACTTTTACGGAAAGAAATCAAGTATAAACCTAGATGAAGATAAGATTAAAAAAGTAGCAAAAAAGCCGATATAACAGTATTTTCTCGTGATTGTATATATATGCACACCCTTATCTATCAATCTTATTATGGATAATATTTTAAATTTAATATAAATAAAAAACAGACCCTATCTATAGAAAGATAAAATCTGACATTTTTTCTATATAAAATCAACAGAAGCATTCTGCTGAAAATAGTGAAATACGATGTAAGTTTCCTAGCACTCTGATAATATTTTAAGAGAAAAGCTAGATACATCCCCTAACTTACAAAAGCGCCTCAAACTCAGCCACGGTCATTCCCAACTGCTTACTGGCAACTTCAGAAGGCAAGAGACCTTGGCGGACCATATCCAGGAAGGCAAAGAGTTTCCCACGTTCAAGTCCTTGTTCTAAACCTTTTTCGATACCTTGTTCAATCCCCTCAGCTCGACCACGCTCTAAACCCTCTGCACGACCACGTTCAAGACCTCTCTCTAAACCTTTTTCCTCAGCTTGCTCCAAAGCATAGTCCTGTGCCAGCAATGCCTGTTCTTCACGCATACGTAGTTGACTAAACATTCTCCTGTCCTCCTCGGACCAGCTCTTGTAGTCCAGCAGTTGGTCTGCCTGGCTGATGGCTCGCTCGGGGTGCTGGGTAAAGGGTTTATTCCCGAAAAACTCCAACCACGGCTTGCGAACCTCGTCTTTGCTGGTTTCTCTATATTTATTAGATCTTATTTATGATGATCTTTCAATAGTGACTCAAATTCAGCGACAGTCATACCCAACTGCTTACTGGCAATCTCGGAAGTTAGAATACCTTGACGGACTAGATTTAGTAGCATGGACAAACTTCCTTCAACTTTCCCACGTTCAAGTCCTTGTTCTAAACCTTTTTCGATGCCTTGTTCAATCCCCTCAGCTCGACCACGTTCCAACCCCTGTTCAATGCCTTCCGCCCTAGCTGTTTCCAAGGCATAGTCCTGTGCTAATAAGGCTTGTTCTTCGCGCATACGTAGTTGACTAAACATTTCCCTGTCCTCCTCGGACCAGCTCTTGTAGTCCAGCAGTTGGTCTGCTTGGCTGATAGCTCGCTCGGGGTGCTGGGTAAAGGGTTTGTTCCCGAAAAACTCCAACCACGGTTTACGAACCTCGTCCTTGCTGGTTTCTCTGTATTTTTTAGGTTTTATTTATGATGCTCTTTCAATAGTTCTTCAAACTCAGCCACGGTCATGCCTGATTGCTCACTCGCAACCTCAGGTGTTAGAAGACCTTGACGAACCATGTCCAGAAAGGCAAAAAGTTTTCCTTCTTCCCTTCCTTCAACTTTCCCGCGCTCCAATCCCTGTTCAACTCCCTCAGCTCGTCCACGCTCTAAACCCTCTGCACGACCACGTTCCAACCCTTTTTCCTCAGCTTGTTCCAAGGCATAGTCATGCGCTAACAAGGCTTGTTCTTCGCGTCTGCGTTGTTCACTAAACATTCTCCTGTCCTCCTCGGACCAGCTCTTGTAGTCCAGCAGTTGGTCTGCCTGGCTGATGGCTCGCTCAGGTTGCTGGGTAAAGGGTTTATTCCCGAAAAACTCCAACCACGGCTTGCGAACCTCGTCTTTGCTGGTTTCTCTATATTTTTTTAATTCCAAGAACGCCATCTTAACCAGATGGTTTTCTTGTCCGTTATTTGTGATAGTTAAAACCTCACCTGTCGTATCTTCTCGCATACTAAAGCTGTGAAAAGCCAAATCGTCCGAGAAGTAGTTGCTATCTACAATTGCGATTGCGTAAACTGGTGCAATGTATTTGTAGCTCTGGTGGGTATCACCTTCACGTTGACGGATTTTTTCAAGATTTTGATTAACCTGACTGCACAGGTAAGCCCACAGGCGATTGATGAAAAAATTCTGATGATGAACCTGAATCTCAATGATAACCTGTGTCCCATTGTCCAACTCCGCCAAGACGTCTATACTGGTATAGAAATCCTGCGCTGAATAGGACATGGAAGGCAAGACATGAATGTTACTTCCCTCCAAAATGGTCACATTTTTGGCTGGTAAATCCAACATATCGCGAATAAATTGACAAGTGATCTCTGGATTACTAAAAATCTTCTTAGCAACCAAGTCATTGGTTGGGCTAATGCCCGGATGTCTTAGAATCATCCTTTTCCTCCTTCTATTATAGCACATTTTTTAATCTAGGTTTGCTAGATTCACTGCTACTATCTATTTATTCGGAAAAGAAAGGAGAAAGTTAAAAATTTTTAGACTTCACAGGTTGAAATTTACATAAAAAAGCAGCTGATTCTTTTTTTGATTCTACCATATTTCTAGCGATTACTACTATAAATAGGATACATTCCAGTTTCTAGTAGAAAAGGACTCTGAAAAGCAAATAAAACCCAGTATTAGGAAGAGTTAAATCTTATCTGAAAATGACTAGCTCTCAAGCTATAGTTTTGTGTCTAGATATAAGTATCACTAAGAAAAACTCCATAAGTAAACATACCGAAATTGGATGTTCCTACTATTCGAAAACCTCTTCAAACTACGTCAACTTTGCCTTACCTACAGCTTCAAAAGGATGTTTTGAGTCATCTGCTGGTAGATTTATTCATTGATTTTCAATCTTCTAATACTAAATAAAAATCAAACAACTATAGTAAAATAACATAAAATTTGCATAAATAGATTAGGAAAATCAAAGCAACTTCTAAGAATGTTTTAGCAGTCACAGTGTACTTTCCCAGCCTCAATCCACTATAACTCTGCACATAAAAATGGAGAAGATGGCAATCCTCTTCTCCAAATATTAACTTCTTTACAAACCAACTATAGTTGACAAAGAACCTAAAATCAATTGATAACACAGAGTCAGGTCGGTCAACTCCTTCAACTGTAGCCCTGTCAATTCTTCCCACTTATCAATCTTGTATTGGAGAGAATTGCGGTGCAGATAGAGTTGCTGGGCTGTTTTAGTGAGAACAGCACTGTTTTCCCAAAGAGAGAGAATGATTTCCTGAATCTGATCTTGATCCAAAATCATCTGGTGCAGGCATTCCTTGATTGCCTTCAAGTCCACGAGTCTTTCTCCCATACTCCAAAGATAGAGCTGAGAAAAAGTATGAACACCTTGATGACCCTGACGCCACCAAGTCTTAAACAAATCGCGCTCCGCTTTGATTAAGTCTGATAGGGCTTGATGGCCTGTCTGAGACCAAACCTGACCCAACATGATAGAGAGACGAAGTCCAAAGTCATACTCAACCGCTTCAATCGTATCACTTAAAATAGCTCGTACAGAAGTGTACTTATCTTGTTGAAGCACGAAAACATAATCCTGAGCTCCGACCTGTAGCACTGTCTGACAATTCGGAAAAAGAGTCCGCATCATATCTAGCCAAGAAGCTAGATTTTCCTGCTGAAAATAGGAAAGATGACAATAAACCAGCTGAATCTTTTTGAAAGCTTGCGGTGCTTGCCCCTTCCCCTCAATCAAAAAAGAATACCAAGGATTGAGCGAACGAGCCTGCTCCTGCTGGGTCAAAAGAGCAACCAACTGCTTTTCACGCTCACTGAGCCCAGCTTCCTCCAGCAAAATCCACTGTTGAGAAGCTAAAGGAAGAGTGAGATAACCCTCTTTCTCTACTGGTTGGTCTGAAATCTGAGCTTCAGGAAACCAGTCTTGTAGTTCTTTTGCCATCATGTCCTAGCCCTCCACTTTTTGGATGCACCACGAAATCAAGCTCTCAAGACGTTCTAGATTTTCAGTCATATGGAGATAGCCTATCACGGCTTCAAAACCTGTGGACATACGGTAAGTCACCACATCGGCATTTTTAGCCTTGGTGTGACTATTGGTATTGCGACCACGTTTATAAATTTCTTCTTCTTTTTCCGTTAAAACTTGTTCCTCCAACATGAGAGAAATCAGGCGAGCCTGAGCCTTGGCTGACACATACTTGGTTGCTTCTTGATGGAGTTTATTGGGTTTTGTCATACCTTTGAGGATGAGGTGACGACGAATATACATAGAATACACCGCATCTCCTTCAAAGGCTAGCGCAATCCCGTTAATGAGATTGACATCAATCACGTGTCCACCTCACTCCATCCTTGGTGTCAAGGAGCTTAATCCCTTGAGCAGCCAATTGGTCACGGATCTGGTCCGCTGTCGCAAAGTCACGATTAGCACGCGCTTCTTGGCGTTTTTGAATCAAGGCTTCGATCTCTGCATCCAAAACTTCCTCAACAAAGACAATTCCAAAGACTTCCAACATATCCGCAAGAGCTTGCTTGACAGCTACATCATAGTTTCCTGAGTTAATCCATTTGGCCATTTCAAAGACGACTGTGATGCCATTGGCAGAGTTGAAATCCTCATCCATTGCTGCTACAAACTTATCTTTAAAGGCCTGTAACTCTTGAGCATCTACAGTTCCAGTAAACGGTTTCTCGTAAGTATTTTTAAGATACTTGAGATTGGTCTCAGCATCACGCACTGCTTTTTCCGTAAAGTTGATAGGCTTGCGGTAATGCTGAGTCGCAAAGAAGAAACGAAGCACTTGACCATCAAGAGTTTTGAGGGCATCATGAACAGTGATAAAGTTGCCCAAGGACTTGGACATCTTGACATTATCGATATTGACAAAGCCATTGTGCATCCAGTAGTTGGCAAAAGTCTTGCCTGTTTTAGCTTCAGACTGGGCAATTTCGTTGGTGTGATGAGGAAACTCTAGATCGGCTCCACCACCGTGGATATCAATAGTATCGCCCAAAATCTCTGTCGACATGACCGAACACTCGATGTGCCAGCCCGGACGACCAGATCCCCAAGGACTATCCCAAGAAATCTCGCCTGGTTTGGCAGATTTCCAGAGGGCAAAGTCTACAGGATTTTCCTTACGTGGCGTTTCTTCATCGGTACGACCTGAAGCACCCAGCTCCAAATCTTCCAAGGTTTTATTGGCCAACTTGGCATAGTTATGAGATTTTTCCACACGGAAATAGACATCTCCTTGGCTCTCATAAGCAAAACCTTTTCCAATCAAGTCTTCCACAAAGCGGATAATGTCATCCATAAACTCCACCACACGCGGATGGCGAGTCGCAGGTTTGACGCCTAAGGCCGTCACATCCTCACGAAAGGCAGCAATGTACTTGTCCGCAACCTCCTGAGGCGTGATGCCCTCTTCCTTGGCACGATTGATAATCTTATCATCCACATCCGTAAAATTGGAAATATAGGCGACGTCATAACCACGGTATTCAAAATAGCGACGAATGGTATCAAAAGCCACCGTCGAACGGGCATTCCCCACGTGGATATAGTTGTACACGGTTGGCCCACAAACATACATCTTGATCTTGCCGTCCTCAATCGGGACAAATTCTCGCAAATCACGATACATAGTGTCATAGATTTTAATCATAAAATAATAGTCAGGAAAACTAAAATCCGAGAACAGTTAGTTTCATCATTAAGAGTTCAATTGAATTTCAGTCCGAATGTCTCTACACTTCGGAATCCCTTGCTCCTTTCTCATTCAGATAAACCACCTGAGTCTGTTTGACAAAGCCAATTTTTTCATACAAGCGCTTGGCACCGACGTTGCTGTCCTCTACTGCAATCTGAAATTCCTTGTCATTTTGCTCAATCAGTTTGTTGACGAGGAATTTTGCTAAGTAGCTCCCATAGCCTTTCCCACGCTCAGATTCCGATATTGCTAAACCGTAGAAGTAATTCGTATCGCTCGATAAATCAACCGTGCAAGTTCCAATAACCTGACCATCTTTTAACAAAATATATAAGCGACTTTCTGGATCCTTCAGAGCTTCAGCGACATATCTATCCACAACTTCTCTCGATTCATGTTCCCCTGAAAATGCCTGAAATTTTAACTGGCTAATTTGCTCCTGATACGAACTATCTGCTAATAAAACTTCCAGATTGGAAAGCTTTGCTAACGGATAAGGTCTTCTATCCTTACCTAACCAAGTTTCTGTCTCTTCATCCTCGATTAGTCCCCAGTTACTGGCAAAATCAGGATGACGGTCTAGAAAAACACGTTCTGTCTGAAAAGTCACTGAACGAATAGGAAAAGAAGCTGTTTCTCTCTCAAAACTCGTAAACAATGCACGCGCAATCCCCTGACGGCGATGATCTGGATGAACCAGTATCGTCACTTCCACATCTTGGTCATCTGCATAGACAGTTAAGAGACCAACAAGTTCGCCTTTTTCATAATAAAGGAAAAAGGCGGGCATGTTTGGGTCAAAATTAAGCATGTTAGAGAGATAGGGATCACGATAGGTACCGTCATAGTTTTGGCAACAGTTAATTAGTTTTTTCGCCTCAGATAGCTCCTCTTGGCTTAACTTGTTTCTTGCTTGAATCATATAGCTATCCTCTACAACCCAGACGATCTGTGACTGGCTTCTTTAGCCTGCTCGAGTTTATTGACGTAGTACTCTCGTTTTTCTTCGACTTCGTGGATCGTCGGTTCATCCTTCTGTCCATGAACTCGGACAATCTTGGCCGGAATACCGACAACCGTCACATCACTAGGCACGTCTGCCACGACAACTGCTGCTGCACCAACCTTGGCATTTTCACCGATTTCTACAGGTCCGATAACTTGGGCATGGGCTGATATGAGAGCGCCCTTTCGCACGGTTGGATGGCGTTTGCCACAGTCTTTCCCTGTTCCCCCAAGAGTCACCCCATGATAGAGGAGAACTCCCGTCTCAACGATAGCCGTCTCTCCAATCACCAGACCAGAACCATGGTCGATAAAGACACCTGAATCAATCTGAGCACCTGGATGAATCTCAATCTGAGTCCAAAAGCGCCAAAACTGACTGTGCATACGAGCCAGGAGTTTGAAGCCATGCTTCCAGAGAAAATGCGAAAGACGGTGGGCCGCCAAGGCCTTGACACCTGGATAAGTCAGCAAAACCTCCAAAGTGGTGCGGGCCGCTGGATCATTTTCTTTTACGATATCAATGGTTTCGCGCCACCATCCCATACATTTCTCCTTTTCTTATTCTGAATCTTTTGGTGTTTCTGTAAATTCTTTCTTAGGTTTGTGATCCTTGTGATGACGTGGGCGGTGAGGACGCTCTGATTTTTCACCTTTTTCATCACGTTCAGGTTTTGGAGGACGAGGAAGAAGGGCTTTCATAGAAGCATCCACACGTCCTTTTTCATCAATCTTGATAACCTTAACATCAACTTCATCCCCGATTGCTACCAAGTCTTCGACATTATTGGTACGCGTCCAAGCCATCTCAGAGATATGAACAAGGGCATCTGTCTTGTCAAAGAGGTTAACAAAGGCACCAAATTTCTCGATACGAACGACTTTAGCACGGTAAACTTCGTCCACCTTAGCTTCACGAACCAAACCAGCAATAATTTCTTTAGCACGATTGATGGCATCTTGGTCGCTAGAGTAGATAGATACATTTCCTTCTTCGTCGATATCAATCTTAACACCTGTTTCAGCGATAATCTTGTCGATGGTTTCTCCACCCTTACCGATGACAATCTTAATCTTGTCCACATCAATCTTGATGGTATCAATTTTCGGAGCAGTTGGAGCCAATTCTGGACGAACTTCTGGAATAGTTGCTTCAATCACATCAAGGATTTCAAAACGGGCTTTCTTGGCTTGGGCAAGAGCCTCAGTCAAGATTTCTGCAGTAATCCCTTGAATCTTGATATCCATTTGTAGGGCTGTAATCCCGTCACGAGTTCCTGCAACCTTGAAGTCCATGTCTCCAAAGTGGTCTTCCAAACCTTGGATATCTGTCAAGACTGTATAGTTGTTTCCATCTGAAATGAGACCCATGGCAATCCCTGCTACTGGCGCCTTGATTGGCACACCACCAGCCATAAGGGCAAGCGTTCCCGCACAGATAGAAGCCTGAGATGAAGAACCATTTGATTCCAAGACCTCAGCTACCAAGCGGATAGCATATGGGAATTCTTCCAAACTTGGCAAGACTTGAGCAAGGGCACGTTCACCAAGAGCCCCGTGACCGATTTCACGACGACCTGGCGCACCGTAACGACCAGTTTCCCCTACAGAGTATTGAGGGAAGTTATAGTGGTGCATAAAGCGTTTCTTGTACTCTGGGTCCAAACCATCGATGATTTGAGTTTCCCCCATCGGAGCCAAGGTCAAAACTGAAAGAGCCTGAGTTTGCCCACGAGTAAAGAGACCTGAACCGTGCACACGAGGAAGGAAGTCAACAACCGCATCCAAAGGACGGATTTCATCTACCTTACGACCGTCAGGACGAACCTTGTCTTCTGTAATCAAACGGCGCACTTCAGCATGTTCCATTTGTTCCAAGATTTCAGCCACATCACGCATGATGCGGTCAAATTCTTCGTGGTCTGCATATTTTTCTTCGTAAACAGCAGTCACTTGGTCTTTCACTGCTTGAGTTGCAGCTTCACGAGCCAATTTTTCTTCTACTTGAACCGCTTTTTGGAGGTCGCTGTTGTAGGCTGCGATGATTTCAGCTTGCAAGTCAGCGTCCACATGAAGCAATTCTACTTCTGCTTTTTCCTTACCGACAGCAGCAACGATTTCTTCTTGGAAGGCAATCAATTCTTTGACTGCTTCGTGCCCTTTAAGGAGAGCTTCCAACATGATTTCTTCTGACAATTCTTTGGCACCAGATTCTACCATATTGATGGCGTGTTTGGTACCAGCTACTGTCAATTCAAGGAGAGATTGCTCTGCTTGTTCTTGCGTAGGGTTGATGATGATTTGACCATCCACATAGCCCACCTGTACCCCAGCGACTGGTCCGTCAAATGGAATATCTGAAATGGAAAGTGCCAAGGATGAACCAAACATAGCAGCCATTGGTGCAGAGGCATTTTCATCATAAGAAAGCACTGTGTTGATAACTTGGACTTCATTACGGAAACCTTCCGCAAACATAGGACGGATTGGACGGTCAATCAAACGCGCTGTCAAGGTCGCATCTGTTGAAGGACGTCCTTCACGTTTCATAAAGCCACCAGGAAACTTCCCAGCCGCATACATTTTTTCTTCGTAGTTGACTTGAAGAGGGAAGAAATCCCCAGTTGCCATTTTCTTAGACATAACGGCAGCAGTCAAGACAGTTGACTCACCGTAACGTACGACAACTGCGCCATTTGCTTGCTTAGCAACCTGACCAGTCTCTACAATTAACTCACGACCCGCAAAAGTCGTTTGAAACACTTGTTTTGTCATTTTAATCCCCTTTGGATTGATGAAATTATACGCCTTGCCTACAAAGATCAAGATACTAAGCCGTTAAGCAACTCAAAGGAAAATAGGAAATCGAACGACGGAGCGACCGCTCCTAGGGAGATTTATCTTTTTCCACAGAGTTGTAGGCGAGTTCAGTTATACAAGATACCAAGGGCGTGAAGAATCCCGTATGAAAATAGGAGATTGACGCAGTGTGCGATGCGCACCAGGAAATCTATCTTTTTCACTAGGGATTTAGCCCGTGTTCAATTACTCAAGATATAAATCATTAGAAAGGTTTGATACTAAAGCATCTAAACCTTTCACGCTAATCGCTATCAGGCGATTAGCTAAATGCTTTACTAACTCTCTCGTCAAATAATATCGATTTGACTCACTCGTGTCGCTCCAACCATATTTGAAAAAACCTTTAAAACTTCAATACCCTCATCTTTGTATCAAGTACGTACAGAGTCTATTTTATCATATTTTCTTAAAAAGTGCGGTCTTTACCATTAAAAAGGAACCATTCCCCTCAGCTGAGAAGAATGGTTTGCTTTTTATTATCCTAGAGACTGATGATTAAACAAGGCATGGGTTGCTTGGTGGATGTATTTTGCTGTTTCAGCATTGTTCATGGTGTAGAGATGCACACCGGCAACATCCTGAGTTACCAAGTCCACGATTTGGTCCACCGCATAGGCAAGTCCTGCTGCTCTGAGCGACTCAGCGTCATGCTCATACTTGTCTAAAATGGCTTTGAATTTGCGTGGAAGGTGAATATTCTCACAAGTCTTTAAGAGACGGAGAGCCTGATTTCGATTCAGAATTGGCATAATCCCTGCATGAATGGGAACATCAATCCCAGCCAAGATGCACTTGTCTTGGAAATCATAGAAGCGCTCATTGTCAAAGAAAAGCTGAGTTACAAGGCTCGAGCAGCCTGCATCCACTTTCTTCTTGAGATTTTGGATATCTGAAATCTGATTTGGCGAATCTGGATGCCCTTCTGGATAACAAGCACCAACAATATCAAAGTGAGGAGCTTGTTCCTTGATAAACTCAATCAAGTCAGTGGCGTAGCGAAAATCCTTTTGTGGCTCTACATCTGGAATGATATCCCCACGCAAGGCCAAGATTTTCTGCACTCCAACCTTGTCCAAGTCTGCAATAGTTTCAGCAACCTTGTCCTTAGTCAAATAGATAGCTGGCAAGTGGGCAATGGTCGGAATCGCTAAGTCATTTTGGATAAAATCAGCCAAACGGACCGTCGTTTCCTTGATATTAAATTTATTATTGCTGGCAGTTACACTGATAAAGTGAGGAGCCAACTCCTGCATATCTTGAAGAGCAGAAATAATGTTATCATTACCCACTGCTGGGTTTGGAGGGAACACTTCAAATGAGAGTGACGGTGTTTGGCGTGACATATGTAATAACCTTTTCTAGTTGATTTCTTTTTGAACAACCATTGTATGGAGAGAAATCCAATCTTACAATTTCTCACGCGCAGCTTTAGCTGCTTCAACAAGGCGGATCAAGCTTTCTTTTGTTTCTGGAATACCACGTGTTTTCAAACCACAGTCTGGGTTGATCCAAACTTTCTTGCTTGGCACTTTAGCAAGGATAGCTTCGATTGTATTGTCGATTTCGCCTTCATTTGGCACACGAGGTGAGTGGATATCGTAAACCCCAGGTCCCACTTCTGTTTGGAAGTTTTTCGCTTTGAGTTCGTCCAAGATTTCAAGGTTTGAACGGCTAGCTTCAAATGAGATAACGTCTGCATCCATGTTGTCGATAGCTGGGATGATATCTGTAAATTCTGAGTAACACATGTGAGTGTGGATTTGTGTGTCTGGCGCTACTGTTGAGTGTACCAAGCGGAAGGCAGGAATTGCCCAGTCAAGGTAGTCTTCGTACCAGTCGCTACGACGAAGTGGCAATTTCTCACGAAGAGCGGCCTCGTCGATTTGGATGATTTTCACACCAGCAGCTTCAAGGTCAAGCACTTCATCCTTGATAGCAAGGGCGATTTGAAGAGTCGAATCCTTGATAGAGATGTCTTCACGTGGGAATGACCAGTTGAGGATGGTAACAGGTCCAGTCAACATACCCTTAACAGGTTTGTTTGTACGGCTTTGTGCATAGCTAGACCATTTAACAGTGATAGGGTTGAGACGAGTTACATCACCCCAAATGATTGGTGGTTTCACCCCACGCATACCGTATGATTGTACCCAACCGTTTTTAGAGAAGAGGTAACCTGACAAGTTTTGACCGAAGTACTCAACCATGTCATTACGCTCGAACTCACCGTGAACAAGGACATCAAAGTCGATATCTTCTTGCCATTTGATCCATTCGTCAATTGTTTCAGCAAGGAAAGCGTCATACTCTTCTTGAGACAATTCACCTTTACGGTAAGCCAAACGTTTAGCACGAACTTCTTTTGTTTGAGGGAATGAACCGATTGTTGTTGTTGGAAGAGCTGGAAGTTTGAAAGCTTCTTCTTGAATAGCTTCACGTTCTGCAAATGCTGGCAAACGAGTGTAGTCTGCGTCTGTCAAGCCAGCGATACGCGCACGAAGTTCAGCATTTTCACCCACACGTTCAGTCGCAAAGAGTTCTTTGTTGGCTGCAAGTGCTTCTTCACCTTGACCATTGCGGATAGCATCCAAGTCACGGATTTCATCTAATTTTTCAACTGCGAAAGCAAAGTGGTTCAAGATAGATGGTTCAAATTCCTCATTAGCAGTTGTAAATGGCACATGAAGAAGTGAGCATGAGCTTGTCAAGACAATGTTTTCAGCTGGGATTTGTTCAAGAACAGCCAAGCTCTTTTCGTAGTTGTTGCGCCAGATGTTTTTACCGTTGACAATACCTGCGTAGAGAGTCTTGTCAGCTGGGAAGCCACCTTTAACGAGTTCAAGAGTTTTCTTACCTTCAACGAAATCAAGACCGATAGCATCTACTGGCAAGTTAACAAGGTCAGCGTAAACGTCACGAACGTCTCCGAAGTAAGTTTGAAGTAAGACTTCAAGACCTTTTTTGTCAGCCAAAAGTTTGTTGTAGAGGTTCAAGAAAAGAGCTTTTTCTTCAGCTGTCAAGTCTTTTACAAGAGCAGCTTCGTCGAGTTGAATGCGAGTCGCACCAAGTTCAGCCAATTTAGCAAAAACTTCTTGGTAAGCAGCTACTAAGCTGTCTACAAAGTCTTCTGCTTTCACACCTTCTTCAAAGTCTGACAATTGAAGGAAAGTGAATGGACCTACAAGAACTGGGCGAGTATTCAATCCAAGTTCTTTTGCTTCTTGGAACTCATCGAAGATCTTGTGACCAGCAAGTTTAACTTGAGTGTCTTTTTCAAATTTAGGAACGATGTAGTGGTAGTTGGTGTTGAACCACTTCTTCATTGGAAGGGCGCGAACATCCCCTTTTTCTCCTTGGTAACCACGACCCAAAGCGAAGTAGCGCTCAAGGTCAGACAAGTCCAAGTTTTGAACGGATGCAGGTACCACGTTGAAAAGGAAAGCTGCATCTAGGAAGTTGTCATAGTGAGAAAAGTCATTTGATGGAATTTCAGTGATGCCTTTTTCTTTGACGATGTTCCAGTGTTTAGCACGCAAGTCTTTTGCGGCTGCAAGGAGTTCTTCTTCTGAGATTTCTTTTCTAAAGTATTTTTCAGTTGTAAATTTTAATTCGCGGAATTCGCCCAAACGAGGGAAACCGATGATTGTAGTTGACATGATGTGTCCTCCAAAATTTGTTGTTGAAACTATCTTAACAGAAAAGAAAGCGTCTGTATAATTGTAAAAAATTAGGCTTTGATATAGTTTGAAACTATATCTCTGTTTTAGACAAAAGAAAAAGACTTGAGACAAATGCCTCAAATCATTTGTGTAGCTTGTTTTTTAACTATATTTCAGTTAGACTGGTCAAACACGTTATTAGTAATTCTTATAAGTGACTATGGCTTGTTATTAGAAAAGACTATAATACTCTTCGAAAATCAAATTCAAACCGCGTCAACGTCGCCT
>NZ_VMLJ01000030.1:0-11248 GCF_013276615.1 Streptococcus sp. 1621 | reverse complement strand
ATTTTCATTGAGTATGAGTCTACTCTAATCAACTCTTTTCCTGTTCAAGTGGGACGACTGCTAGTGTCTTTCCTAAACTGGCTAAAACTTTCAAGACTGTATCCAACTGAGGACTTGTCTTTCCTGTTTCCATCCTAGCTATGACAGGTTGACTCACTCCAACTAAGTTCCTCTAGCTTTTTCTGGCTGAGTCCTTGCTCGTGTCTGGCTGCAATTAACTCACTCATGATAGCCACTCACATATCACTTTCAAGAATTTCCTCCTTGCTAAATAGTTCAGAGCGGACATCCTTCCAATTACTCCCAATAGCACTATTCTCCATCTCTTAACCCTCTTTCTTTTACGTCTATGTATTTTTTGAAAAAATGAGCGAATTATGATTCGATGGATTGACCAGCGGGTTTAAAATTGGTGCTAGCTTGTTTCTTAAGCGCTTTTCCTTTTCTTAGGATAAAGCAGATCCTGTTTTGACAATCCTAATTTTACATGATGAATCCAATAGTAAATGGTTGAAATTCCCACGTTATCCCCTTTAGCCATCACCATCATTTCAGGCGAAAATTTTTGGTTATGATAGTGGAGAATCTTTTCCTTTAGTTCCTTGGTCAAGCTTGATTTTTTGACCGAGCGCTTGCGATTATTTTCATAAGACTGTTGAGCATAGTCGGCAGAATAAACCTCTTTGAAGCGCCCTTTTCCAAGACATTTTCGGACTGTCCCACGCTTGATTTCAGTATGGATAGTTTGAGGAGCTTTTCCAAGTAGAGAGGCAATTTCTCTATTTGATTTTCCCTTTTTTCCATCGTTCGATTAAGCAACGACTATCGATTGTCAAATGTTTGCCTTTTGTAGTATAATTGTCTTGCATTTCTGTGCCTTTTAATCATTTCAATCTTAAATTGGACTTTTTTACTTGGGTTGTACTTAATCTATGAGGAAGACAAGAAAAAGAATATCAATCAAGTAAAGTCACAAAGTCACATTAGCTCCGAGCAACCATTGCAAATTGAGGTACTCATACAATGATTAAAACATTTCTTTCTGCCCTTTCTGTCATTCTCTTCGCTATCCCTATCATAGCTTATTCTTTTTTCCCATCTTCTAATCTTAATATTTGGCTATCTACCAGACCTATCTTGGCACAGATTTATGCCTTCCCCTTAGCTACTGCAACTATGGCTTCCTATTTTAAGTTTCGTATTTTTTTCCCTATCTTTTTACAAGAAAAATAAACAAATACGGTTTTACTCTGGCATTTTGCTCTTATTATCGCTCATATTACTATTATTCGGAACAGATAAAACCCTTTCTTCCACATCAAATAAGACTAAAACCTTAAAATTAGTAACTTGGAACATCGCTAATCAATAGAAGCACAACATATTGAGCGAATTTTTAGCCATTTTGATGCCGATATTGCTATATTCCCTGAACTAGCTACCAATATCAGAGGTGAGCAAGAAAACCAGAGAATCAAACTATTGTTTCATCAAGTTGGACTTTCTATGGCCAACTATGATATTTTTACTTCTCCACCTACTGACAGTGGAATAGCTCCTGTGACTGTGATTGTCAAGAAAAGTTATGGTTTCTATACAGAAGCTAAAACTTTCCATACAACACGGTTTGGGACAATTCTATTACATTCGAGAAAACAAAATATACCAGATATCATTGCTTTGCATACTGCTCCTCCTCTGCCAGGTTTAATGGAAATCTGGAAGCAAGACTTAAATATCATTCATAATCAACTGGCTTCAAAATATCCAAAGGCTATTATTGCAGGTGATTTTAATGCAACTATGCGTCATGGAGCGCTTGCAAAAATAAGCTCTCATAGGGACGCATTAAATGCACTTCCACCTTTTGAAAGAGGAACTTGGAATAGCCAAAGTCCAAAACTTTTTAATGCAACAATAGATCATATTTTATTGCCTAAAAACCACTACTATGTTAAAAATTTAGACATTGTAAGTTTTCAAAACTCTGATCATAGATGTATTTTTACAGAAATCACATTTTAATTATTTTATACTCTTCGACAATCTCTTCAAACCACGTCAGCGTCGACTTACCTTAGACATATGGTTACTGACTTCGTCAGTCTTATCTACAACCTCAAAACAGTGTTTTGAGCAACCTACGGCTAGCTTCCTAGTTTGCTTTTTGATTTTCATTGAGGATTATATAAAATTCCCCCTCTAGTGTTCATAAACCAGAGGGGGAATTTGTATCCTACTATCGTTTAACGCACTTCTGCATTGACTTTTTCTTCAAGTGATGCTTGGATTTTTTCCATGTAGCGTGCGACTTCTTCGTCCGTTAAGCTGTCTTCTGGATTTTGGAAGGTCAAGCTATAAGCCATTGACTTCATACCAAGTCCCAATTTTTCTCCTGAGAAGACGTCAAAGAGTTTGATATCTGTCAAACGTTTCACACCGGCAACTTGGATAGCATCTACAACTTCTTGGTGAGTCACTTCTGCCTTGAGAAGGAGGGCAACGTCACGGCTAACTGCTGGGAATTTAGTGATTTCCACAAATGGAGCAGCAGGTTGAAGAGCAGCCTCGATGGCTGAAAGGTTGAGCTCAGCTACATACGTTTCTGGAATATCGTAGGCCTTGGCAGTGACTGGATGCACTTGGCCAAGGAAACCAAGAACTTGGTCACCGAGTGAAATCATAGCTGTACGACCTGGGTGGAGGCTAGCAATTTCAGATGTTGCTGTATAAGTTACTTGGAGTCCCAAACGAGCAAAGAGGGCTTCAAGGATTCCCTTAGCATAGAAGAAATCAACTGGAACTGCTGCTGTTTGGAAATCTTTTTCAGCAACCAATCCTGTCAAGGCAAAGGCAAAACTGTTGATTTCATTTGGAAGTTCTTCTTTTGGATTGCCTGTTTGTTCAAAGACTTTTCCTATCTCGTAAAGAGCCAAGTTTTTGTTCTTACGAGCCACGTTGTAGGCAACAGTATCAAGGATACCTGAAACCATATTTTGACGGAGGACAGAACGGTCCACTGTCATTGGCCACATGAGTTCAGTAAGGTTACTTGGTTGAGCCGTAAACTCAACTGCTTTTTCAGAAGTTGTTAGAGCATAGGTGATGATTTCTGTCAAACCTGCTCCTTCAGCAATCGTACGAACTTGGCGACGGAGTTTTTGTGTGGCAGTCAATTCACCAGCTGTACCATCGTCTTTTGGAAGGCTGGTTGGCAAGCGGTCATATCCATAGATACGAGCGATTTCTTCAAAGAGGTCCGCTTCGATGGTGATATCCCAACGGCGACGTGGGACGCTGACTGTAAAGCTGTCTGCATTTCCAGAAAGACCAAAGCCAAGACGACGGAAGACGTCTTCTACATCAGCATAAGAAAGCTCAGTTCCAAGGACACGGTTAACGTCTGCAAGAGTTGAAGAAACTTCCACATCAGAGATATCAAGTTCACCCGCTGAAACGATGCCCTTACGAACCGTCGCACCTGAAAGTTCTGCCATCATGCTAGCTGCCGCATCAAGGGCTTCGTTAACAGTTGCCACATTGATACCTTTTTCAAAGCGAGAAGATGACTCAGAACGAAGATTGAGACGTCCGCTAGTCTTGCGGATTGATTTTCCGTTGAAGACTGCAGCTTCAAGGACGACACGACTAGATTTCTCAGAGATTTCTGTTGCTTGACCGCCCATGACACCTGCAAGGGCTACTGGCTTGTCTGCGACAGTGATAACTAAGTCATTCATGTCCAAGTCACGTTCTTCACCATCTAAAGTCACCAATTTTTCACCAGCACGCGCTTCACGCACACGGATGTCTGTCCCTTCAAAGGTATCCAAGTCAAAGGCGTGCATAGGTTGACCAAAGTAGAGAAGGATATAGTTGGTCACGTCCACTACGTTATTGATTGGACGGATACCTTCATTCATAAGAATGTTTTGCAACCATTGTGGACTTGGTGCGATAGTCACATTGTCCAAGATACGAGCGGCATAGTAAGGCGCCTTGTCTGTCTCAATGCCCACAGAAAGAGCATCTGCTGCAGCTTGGTCAGTTTCTGTTAGAGTAAATTCTTTAAAGTTGACCGCCTTGTCATAGATGGCTGCCACTTCGTGAGCCACCCCACGCATAGAAAGGGCATCCGCACGGTTGGGTGTGATAGAAAGTTCGATGATTTCATCATCCAAGTCTAGATATGAGAAGACTTCATCCCCAGGAACGGCATTTTCCGGCAAGATTTGAATGCCATCTGCAAATTCCTTAGGCACAACGGAGTCAGAAATTCCCAGTTCACCAAGTGAACAGATCATCCCAAGTGACTCAAGACCGCGGATTTTCCCTTTTTTGATCTTGTAATTGTCAGCGATGCGAGCTCCTGGAAGAGCCACCATAACCTTGATACCAGCACGCACATTCGGTGCACCACAGACGATTTGACGGGCTTCTTCTTCGCCAACGTTAACCTGACAAACATGGAGGTGAGTTTCTGGCACATCTTCACAAGACAAGACCTCACCGACGACAATTTTTGAGAGACCAGCAGCAGGTGATTCGACACCTTCTACCTCGATCCCTGTAGTTGACATTTTTTCAGCCAACTCTTGTGATGGCACATCAATGTCCACCAATTCTTTTAACCATTTATAAGATACAAGCATAATTTAATTCTCCAGAATGACAGTTGTCCCTCTGGTTCTTTTCCTTTCCTATCATTTCAATAGAAGAATCCTCTTCTTACCTTAATTTCTTTTTCAGCAACCAATCCGTATCTACTTTTTGACCAACCATAAAATGATGTTGGCTAAATTTTTCAAAACCATATCGGTTATAAAACGCTTGAGCTTTTGTATTATGCTCCCAAACACCTAGCCAAGCCCAAGAAAAACTATTTTTTGTAGCAAGTTCAAGAGCAAATTCAAACAGTTGCTTACCGAATCCAAATCCTTGGAATTTTTGTAGCACATAGAGGCGTTGAATTTCAAAAGCATCCTCTAATTCTCTCTCAGTTTGAGCACTTCCCCAGTTGACCTTGAGAAAACCAGCTATCTCCTCTTCATGCATAATGAAATAGGTTTCGGAGTCAGGATTTCCCAACTCAGTTAACAAAGTTTTCAGACTATAAGCCTCTTCAAAGTATTCCTGTAACTGCTCTTCCGTATTATCATGGGTAAATGTTTCACGAAAGGTTTGTTTGGCTATGTTAGCCAACATCTCAACATCTGCCATTTCTACTTTTCTAATCATTATTTAAACTGTTCTGAGAAGCGGACATCTCCTTGGTAGAATCCACGGATATCGTTGATTCCATAACGGAGCATAGCTACACGCTCTTGTCCAAGACCAAAGGCAAATCCAGAGTAAACAGTCGCATCGATACCACTCATTTCAAGGACACGCGGGTGAACCATACCGGCCCCCATAATTTCGATCCAACCTGTTTTCTTACATACGTTACAGCCTTCTCCACCACACTTGAAGCAAGAAACATCCACCTCAACAGATGGCTCTGTGAATGGGAAGTAAGATGGACGCAAACGGATTTGACGCTCTTCACCGAACATTTTTTGGACAATCAACTGCAGGGTTCCTTGAAGATCTGCCATAGAGATATTTTTCCCAACAACCAAGCCTTCAATTTGGTGGAACTGGTGACTGTGAGTCGCATCGTCCGTATCACGACGGAACACACGCCCTGGCGAGATCATCTTCAAAGGACCTTTAGAAAAATCATGGGCATCCATAGCACGCGCCTGAACTGGAGACGTGTGGGTACGGAGCAAGATTTCTTCAGTGATATAGAAAGTATCCTGCATATCACGAGCTGGGTGGTCTTTTGGAAGGTTCATACGTTCAAAGTTATAGTAGTCTTGCTCTACTTCAAAACCATCCACGACTTGGTAACCCATCCCAATGAAAATATCTTCGATTTCTTCACTGGTTTGTGTGAGGACATGACGGTGACCAGTCGCAACAGGACGACCTGGAAGTGTCACATCGATACTTTCGCTAGCCAGTTGAGCCGCGACTTTCTTTTCTTCCAAGAGCTTAGCTGTTTCTTCAAAAGCAGCTGTCAAGACATCACGAGCTTCATTGACGTGTTTCCCAATGATTGGACGCATCTCAGCAGAGACATCTTTCATCCCTTTGAGGATTTCAGTGAGCGAACCCTTTTTACCAAGGACAGAGACACGCAAATCTTGCATCTCTTTTTCATTTTCAGCAGAAATCTGCTTCAAGCTAGCCAGCGTTTCTTCACGAAGCGCTTTTAATTGTTCTTCAATAGTTGACATAATTCCTCCATCAGTCTCTCGTAGATAAAAAGAAAACCACATGCCAAAAACTCCACTCGGAGCGTTGACACGCGGTACCATCCGTTTTCATCTGACAAGTCAGACCTTCATTTCTAAATCCATGCGCAAGTGAATTCACCCAGCTTTCATATAGAGAGCTTGCAGTCACGGCTCTCCTCCCTGATATACTTCCCTTGAGTTACTAGTCTTGCGGATTTCTATTCAATTACTACTTAGTTTATCAGATTTTTACCATTCTTGCAAGACCTATCTCACTTCTGCTTGTTAGCTTATTCTTATCTAACTTTATAGCGGATTGAAATAAGATGAGAACAAATCGATTGGGAAAGTAAAATTAATTTCTATAAATGTTTTAGCAATTGTTTCGTACTATTTTAGATTCAGTCTACTATATATAACCAATCTATCCTAAGTTAACTATTTATAATCGGCTCTCTGTAACAAAATTAAATTAATTAATCCCCCTATAAAATAAAGAGGTTTAGAATTTGATGTCTTCCAAATCTCTTTATTTCATATTTAATGAGATTTTGCCTTAACCGTGATAATAGTTAGTCATCAATAAAAAACTATTTGAATAAGGATTCTCCATTTGATTCAATCACTTCTTTATACCAAGTAAAAGACATTTTCTTATATCGATTTAATGTACCACTTCCATCATCGTTTCGATCAACATAAATGAGACCGTACCTTTTAGAAAGTTGTGCAGTGGACATAGAAACACAGTCAATACATCCCCAAGACGTATAGCCCATAATTTCAACACCATCCTGTAGAGCTTCAGCTACTTGCAATAAATGTTCTTTCATATACTGAATTCTATAATCATCTTGGACGGTTAAGTTATTAAATTCATCTTTTATTAGTTGATCTTTAGCACCTAATCCATTTTCTACTATAAATAATGGGATTTGATAACGGTCATAATATCTATTTAAAATTATACGTAGTCCAATTGGATCAATTTGCCATCCCCACTCAGAAGACTCTAAATAAGGATTTACTAAACCACCAATAATATTCCCTTCTCCTGAATTATACTGTGTTGGAAGAGCAGATTGAGTCACACTCATGTAATAGCTAAACGATAAAAAATCTACAGTATAATTTTTTAATAACTCTGTATCTTCAGCTGCAAACTCTATGTTAATGTCATGTTCCTTAAAATATCTTTTTGCATAATTCGGATAATAACCTCTAACATGCACATCTGAAAATAGATAATTTAGATTCTCATACTCATGAGTCGCCCATACATCTTTTGGATTTGGAGTCATTGGATAAGCTGGCATAGCTAATACCATACATCCCACCTTAAACTCTGAATTAATCTCACGAGCAATTTTTGTAACCAAACTCGAGGCAACTAATTCATGATGTATAGCTTGATATAATTCTTGTTTCGAAAGATTCTCCTTAGGTATATCTATTCCTCCACTAGTAAATGGTAATTCCAAAACAGAGTTTACTTCGTTAAATGTAAGCCAATATTTAACTTTATCTTTATACCTTTCTAAAACTGTTCGAGCAAATTTTTCATAAAAATGAATCATTCTCCTATCAACCCATCCATGATATTTTCTTGCTAAATATAATGGAGTCTCATAGTGTGAAAGAGTTACAAGTGGTTCTATCCCGTGAGCATGTAGCTCATCAAACAATTCATCATAATATTTCAAACCAGCTTCGTTAGGTTCTTCCTCATCTCCTTTTGGAAAAATTCTACTCCATGCAATAGAAGTACGAAAAACATTAAAGCCCATTTCAGAAAACAAGGATATATCTTCCTTATATTTATGATAAAAATCAACACCTAACAGTTTTAAGTTATCTTCTGTAGGATTTTCTGTTGCTTCTCCTAATCCACCTTTGGGTAACACATCCTGAACTGATAATCCCTTACCATCTTCATTATATGCTCCCTCTACTTGATTAGCTGCAACAGCTCCACCCCAAAGAAAATCATCTGGAAAAATGGCCATAACTTTCCTCCATTATAATATTACCAGTAATTCCTTAGAATGCTCGATTGTCTGATTATTAGGTAATACTAATACATCTAGAAAATCGTTGGTATTCGTTACAATTACTGGTGTAACTGTTTCGTAGCCTTTACTCTTGATTAAATTTAAGTCCATTTCAAAAATCAACTGATTTTTGAAAACTCTGTCTCCTTCTTCTACATGACTAATAAAACCTTGACCTTTTAGCTCAACAGTATCTAATCCAATATGAATTAGTAACTCAACACCTTCATCACTCTTCAATCCAATTGCGTGCTTAGTCGGAAAAATATTTGTAATTTCCCCATCGAATGGTGCATAAACCTTACCCTCATTTGGGATAATCGCTACTCCGTCTCCAATAAGTTTATCTGAAAATGTTTTATCCTGGACATCACTTAACGGAATGATTTCTCCTGATATAGGAGAAAATACCATTTTTTTATTTGAAACTCTAGCCTCAACTTCTAAATGGCTAGAACTCTCTTCTTCATCGATTCCAAATATATAAGCCAAGACAAAGGTAATAACAACAGAAATGACCGCCACAATTAAAGCATTTACAATATTTGATGGTACATCAGAATAAATAAATTGAGGCAACGCTATCAAAGATGGAACAGCAAATAGATAGGCTTTAACACTAGTAAGACCTGCAAATAATCCCGCTAATCCACCACCAATCATAGCTGCATAAAGTGGTTTTTTATATTTTAAAGTCACACCATATAATGCAGGTTCGGTAATCCCTGCAAGTAAGGCTGAGAAACCTGCTGCAAAAGCAATTTGTTTTGTATTATTATTTTTACTCTTTAATGCAACAGCCATCGAAGCAGCTCCTTGAGCTAAGTTTGACCCTAACATTGCTGGAAGAATTAATACGTCTGGAGTAGCAATAGATGCCGCCAAAAAAATAGGTGCAAAAGCCCAATGCATTCCAGTCATAACAATAAATGGCATAATAGCACCAAGAATAGCTAATGTAAGCCATCCAGCTACACCATACATTTGCCCAACTAGATTTGATAATCCTTGACCAACAATTACTCCAATAGGTCCGACTACAACTAAGGCAATACAGCTTGATACTAATAATACTAGCGTAGGTTGCAAAAAACTCTTAGTAACAGCTGGTGTTAATTTAGCAATCATTTTTTCAATATATTTCATCAACCAAACCATAATAAGAATTGGAATGACTGATGAACCATAACTAGCTGGTGTCACAGGTGCACCAAATAAACTAAGAGGATTCCCTGATTGCACCATTTGAACAAAATTTGGATGGAGAAGTACACCTGCTACAGACATAGCTAATGTAGATGTTACTTTTAATTTTTGTGATGCAGAATAAGCTAATAACAGCGGTAAGAAATAATATGGAGCATCCCCAAAAAATGTCAAAAAAGCAATAGTCTGAGAATCTGATTGCAATATACCAAGCATTGGTAAAATGATTACCAAGACTTTCAACATACCTCCCCCTAACATTGCTGGAATGATTGGAGTCATGGAACCAGCGATATATTCAATGATTCTTTCTAAAATATTCCCTTTGTGCCCTTGATCAACTGAATCTGTTTCAAAATTGCCAAGTTTAATGAATTCTTTATAATAATTGGCTACATCATTACCAAGTATAATTTGATATTGCCCATTCTTTTTCATAATACCTATTACACCTGGTATCTTCTTCACATCATCATCATTGACTAAATTTTCATCTTTTAATTCTAATCTTAAACGTGTTACACAATGGGTAACTCTATTGACATTTTTTTCGCCTCCAATTACATCGAGGATTTTTTGTACCGTATCTTTATAACTCATGGTATTCTCCTATTCTATTAATCTAAATTTTTTGTTAAGCGACGAATATGAGCCATCAAATAAACTAATTCACTAGAAGTCAGCAAATAATTGTACTCAGTTTGTATAAACATTGCCACCTGTTTACCACATTCATATTCCCTAGGATATTTATTTTTCATTAATGCTAACAAGTCTTCATCATCATCGTCACAATAAGTTGTATTTTCAACCAAACGATGGGCAAATAATTTTATATGAGTTATGAATCTATAATAATCAATAGAATCTTGGTTAAACTCAGTACAATAGAAATCTTGAATGATTTTCTCAATTCCCATAATTATTTCAGTGATTTTATACGACTCTTGAAAATTATTTTCTAAATTAGCATTAACAAAATGTAGCGCTATGAATGCAGCTTCGTCAATTGGAAGTTCAATACCTAACTCTTTTTTTATTATTTGTAAAGCCCTTTTCCCAAGCTCAAATTCTTCTTTATAATATTTCGAGATTTCCCAGCGTAGGGGATTCGAAATAATAATCCCTTCTTTATAACGTTCTATGCTCGAAGAAATATGATCCGTTAAATTAATATAGATAATTTCATCAAAATTATTACCCAATGTTATTTTACCTAGATTAATTATTTTTTCGGTGATGTACACCAACTCCAAAGGAACGTTAATAAACATCTCTGTAAAACGGGTCATATTATCTCTATTTTTGAGAAAAAAACTTTTCTCAATATCAATTGGATTTACTTTATCTCCAATTTTTCTTCCAAAAGCTATTCCCCTTCCAAAAAGAAGAATATCGATATCTTTTTTACTTTGCGCAATTACGGCATTGTGGTTTAGTATTCGTTTTATGATCATAAAATTTCCCTTTTAAAATAAAAGGAACCTACTTAAAAACATCAAGAAACTTCTTCCGATGTGATTAAATAGGTTCCTGCTCACTTGTATTAGTGATAACATCCTTTTATTTCAATTTTTAATGGTGACATGAAGCTTAAATAATTAATAACTCTGTAACCATTTTCATTTTAAGATATTTCAATCTATTTGTCAAGTACTTGTAGAAATTTTTTTATTTTTTTATTTTGTGGCTAACTTCTCAAAGTAA
>NZ_VMLJ01000003.1:38792-47667 GCF_013276615.1 Streptococcus sp. 1621 | reverse complement strand
GCTCAAACCACCGTTTTGAGGTTGCAGATAGAACTGACGAAGTCAGTAACATATATACGGCAAGGTGAAGCTGACGTGGTTTGAAGAGATTTTCGAAGAGTATGAACGTATGTTTCGAGAGAACCGCTCAGTCCCCCTTTAAAGATTTCCAAAACTATCTTTCTTCATGAGGAAAGATAGTTTTTTGGTATGATTTTCACCCCCAAAATACAAGGGGAATGTGTTACAATAGTAGTAACAGATAATAGAAAAGAGAATAGATGAGAATTGCAGATTATAGCGTGACCAAGGCAGTGCTGGAGCGTCACGGTTTTACCTTTAAAAAGTCTTTCGGGCAAAACTTCTTGACGGATACCAATATTCTACAAAAAATCGTGGATACGGCTGAGATTGATGGCCAGGTTAATGTCATCGAAATCGGGCCAGGGATTGGTGCCTTGACGGAGTTTTTGGCTGAGCGTGCAGCAGAGGTCATGGCCTTTGAAATTGACCATCGTTTGGTGCCAATCCTAGCAGATACCCTGCGTGATTTTGATAATGTGACCGTTGTCAACGAGGATATTCTCAAGGTTGACTTGGCGCAACATATCCAGAATTTTAAAAATCCTAACCTGCCAATCAAGGTAGTGGCTAATTTGCCTTACTACATCACGACGCCTATTCTCATGCACTTGATCGAGAGCGGAATTCCTTTTAGTGAGTTTGTGGTCATGATGCAAAAAGAGGTAGCGGACCGCATTTCCGCTCAACCAAATACCAAGGCATATGGCAGTTTGTCAATCGCTGTGCAGTATTACATGACTGCCAAGGTTGCCTTTATCGTGCCTCGTACGGTCTTTGTGCCAGCGCCAAATGTGGACTCAGCTATTTTGAAAATGGTACGCCGTCCAGAACCAGCTGTAGCAGTGGAAGACGAGAGCTTCTTCTTTAAGGTTTCCAAGGCAAGTTTCACCCATCGTCGCAAGACCTTGTGGAATAACTTGACAGGTTACTTTGGCAAGACTGAGGAAGTCAAGGACAAGCTGATCAAGGCTTTGGACCAAGCAGGCTTGTCACCAAGTGTGCGTGGGGAAGCTCTCAGCTTGGCAGAATTTGCCGGTCTAGCAGATGCACTTAAGGGGCAAGGACTCTAAGATGCAAGGACAAATTATTAAAGCCCTGGCAGGATTCTACTATGTGGAGAGTGAGGGTCAGGTTTATCAGACACGTGCGCGTGGGAATTTTCGTAAAAAAGGTCATACTCCTTACGTTGGGGACTGGGTAGATTTTTCTGCCGAGGAAAATTCAGAAGGCTATATCCTCAAAATTTACGAACGGAAAAACAGTTTGGTTCGTCCGCCTATTGTTAATATTGACCAAGCCGTGGTGATCATGTCCGTCAAGGAACCGGACTTCAACAGCAATTTGCTGGATCGGTTCTTAGTTCTTTTGGAGCACAAGGGTATTCATCCCATCGTCTATATTTCCAAAATGGATTTGCTGGAAGATAGGGAAGAACTGGATTTTTATCAACAGACCTATGGTGACATCGGCTATGACTTTGTGACCAGTAAGGAGGAACTCCTGCCTTTGTTAACAGGTAAGATTACAGTCTTTATGGGGCAGACAGGTGTTGGTAAGTCAACCCTTCTCAATAAAATCGCACCAGACCTCAATCTTGAAACAGGAGAGATCTCAGACAGTTTGGGTCGCGGTCGTCATACCACTCGAGCTGTTAGTTTTTACAACCTCAATGGGGGCAAAATCGCAGATACACCAGGATTTTCATCCTTGGACTACGAAGTATCAACGGCGGAAGACCTCAATCAGGCCTTTCCAGAGATTGCTACTGTCAGTCGAGACTGCAAATTTCGCACTTGTACCCATACCCATGAGCCGTCTTGTGCGGTCAAGCCAGCAGTGGAAGAAGGTGTTATTGCCAGCTTCCGTTTTGACAACTACCTGCAATTCCTCAGCGAAATTGAAAATCGCAGAGAAACATATAAAAAGGTCAGCAAAAAAATTCCAAAATAAGGAGAAACCTATGTCTCAATACAAGATTGCTCCGTCAATTCTGGCAGCAGATTATGCCAACTTTGAACGTGAAATTAAACGCCTAGAAGCAACTGGGGCAGAGTATGCCCATATCGATATTATGGATGGTCATTTTGTACCGCAAATCAGTTTTGGTGCGGGTGTGGTCGAAGCTCTTCGCCCTCATAGCAAGATGGTTTTCGATTGCCACTTGATGGTGTCAAACCCTGAGCATCATTTAGAGGACTTTGCGCGTGCAGGTGCGGATATTATCAGTATCCATGTGGAAGCAACGCCTCATATTCATGGTGCCCTCCAAAAGATTCGTTCACTCGGAGTTAAGCCTTCAGTCGTTATCAATCCTGGCACACCAGTTGAAGCCATTAAGCATGTGCTTCACCTAGTTGACCAAGTTTTAGTTATGACAGTTAACCCAGGCTTTGGTGGGCAAGCCTTTCTACCAGAGACCATGGATAAGGTCCGTGAGTTGGTTGCTCTTCGTCAGGAAAAAGGTTTGAACTTTGAGATTGAAGTCGATGGTGGGATTGATGACCAAACTATTGACCAAGCCAAAGAAGCTGGTGCGACTGTTTTTGTAGCAGGTTCCTATGTCTTTAAGGGAGATGTCAATGAGCGAGTACAAACTCTCAGAAAACAACTGGGCTAGGGTTGCCGTTTTTGCAGGCGGAGACCGCGGTCATTATCGGACATACTTTGATTGCTTTGTCGGTGTGGATCGAGGCTCGCTTTGGGTCTTGGAGGAAGATCTTCCTCTTGCTCTAGCGGTTGGAGATTTTGATTCTGTGACGGAAGAAGAGCGACAGGTGATTCAAAAACGTGCCCAGTATTTTGTCCAAGCCCGACCAGAAAAGGATGATACAGATCTGGAATTGGCTCTCTTGACTATTTTTGAGAAAAATCCTCAGGCTGAGGTTACTATTTTCGGTGCTTTGGGTGGCCGTATTGATCACATGCTGGCTAACGTCTTTCTACCTAGCAATCCTAAGTTGGCACCCTATATGCGTCAGATAGCGATTGAGGATGGGCAAAATTTGATTGCCTATTGTCCAGAAGGGACTAGTCAGCTACATCCCCGTTCAGACTACGACTATCTTGCCTTTATGCCGGTTCGGGATAGCCAGCTGACTATTATTGGTGCCAAGTATGAGTTGACTGAGGAAAATTTTTTCTTTAAAAAAGTGTACGCTTCTAACGAATATATAGATAGGGAAGTTTCGGTGACTTGCCCAGATGGCTATGTGGTCGTGATGCATAGTAAGGACAGGAGGTAGGATGGAAAGTTTACTTGTTCTATTATTGATTGCCAACCTAGCTGGTATCTTTCTGATTTGGCAAAGGCAGGATAAGCAGGAAAAACATCTAGTCAAGAGCTTGGAGGATCAGGCAGATCACTTGTCAGACCAGTTGGATTATCGTTTTGGACAAGCCAGACAAGCCAGTCAGTTGGATCAAAAAGATCTGGAAGTAGCTGTTAGCGACCGCTTGCAAGAAGTGCGAATCGAGTTGCACCAAGGTCTGACTCAGGTCCGTCAAGAAATGACAGATAATCTCTTGCAAACTAGAGACAAGACTGATCAACGGCTTCAAGCCCTGCAGGAATCCAATGAGCAACGTTTGGAACAAATGCGCCAGACAGTCGAGGAAAAACTAGAAAAGACCTTGCAGACACGCTTACAGGCTTCCTTTGAGACAGTTTCCAAGCAACTGGAGTCAGTCAATCGTGGCCTTGGAGAAATGCAGACAGTTGCCCGCGATGTCGGAGCCCTCAACAAGGTTCTCTCTGGAACTAAGACGCGAGGAATTCTGGGTGAATTGCAACTGGGGCAAATCATCGAAGACATTATGACACCTGCCCAGTATGAACGAGAATACGCAACGGTTGAAAACTCCAGTGAACGAGTGGAGTATGCCATCAAGTTACCCGGACAAGGCGACCAGGAATACGTCTACCTACCAATTGACTCTAAGTTTCCACTGGCAGATTATTACCGCTTGGAAGAAGCCTATGAAGCAGGTGACAAGGACGAAATCGAACGCTGTCGCAAGTCACTCTTAGCAAGCGTCAAGCGCTTTGCCAAGGATATCAAGAGCAAGTACATAGCACCGCCTCGGACGACCAATTTTGGAGTTTTGTTTGTTCCGACAGAAGGTCTCTACTCAGAAATTGTCCGCAATCCGGTCTTCTTTGATGATTTGAGGCGGGAGGAGCAGATTATCGTTGCAGGGCCAAGTACCCTGTCAGCTCTCCTCAATTCCCTATCAGTTGGATTCAAAACTCTCAATATCCAAAAGAGTGCCGACCATATCAGCAAGACTCTTGCCAGTGTCAAGACCGAGTTTGGCAAGTTTGGTGGTATTCTGGTCAAGGCACAAAAGCATCTCCAACATGCCTCGGGCAATATTGATGAATTATTAAACCGTCGTACCACAGCTATCGAGCGGACGCTCCGTCACATTGAATTGTCAGAAGGTGAGCCTGCGCTTGATCTACTCCATTTCCAAGAAGATGAGGAAGAATATGAAGATTAGTCACATGAAAAAAGATGAGCTGTTTGAAGGCTTTTACCTAATCAAGTCAGCTGACCTGAGACAAACTCGCGCTGGGAAAAATTACCTAGCCTTTACCTTCCAAGATGATAGTGGCGAGATTGAAGGAAAACTCTGGGATGCCCAACCTCATAACGTTGAGGCCTTTACAGCAGGTAAGGTTGTTCACATGAAAGGGCGCCGAGAAGTTTATAACAACACTCCACAGGTCAATCAAATTACCCTACGCTTGCCTCAACCTGGCGAACCAAATGATCCAGCTGATTTCAAGGTCAAGTCGCCAGTTGATGTCAAGGAAATTCGTGACTACATGTCGCAAATGATTTTCAAAATTGAAAATCCTGTCTGGCAACGAATTGTCCGAAAGCTCTACACCAAGTATGATAAGGAATTTTACTCTTATCCAGCTGCCAAGACAAACCATCATGCCTTTGAAACGGGCTTGGCCTATCATACGGCAACCATGGTGCGCTTGGCAGATGCCATTAGCGAAATCTATCCTCAGCTCAATAAGAGCCTGCTTTATGCAGGGATTATGCTGCATGACTTAGCTAAAGTCATCGAGTTGACGGGACCAGACCAGACCGAGTACACAGTGCGAGGCAATCTCCTTGGGCATATTGCTCTAATTGATAGCGAAATTACCAAGACAGTTATGGAACTCGGCATCGATGATACCAAGGAAGAAGTCGTTCTGCTTCGTCACGTCATCCTTAGTCACCACGGCTTACTTGAGTATGGAAGTCCAGTCCGTCCACGCATTATGGAAGCAGAGATTATCCATATGATTGATAATCTGGATGCTAGCATGATGATGATGTCAACAGCTCTTGCTTTGGTGGATAAAGGAGAGATGACCAATAAAATCTTCGCTATGGACAATCGTTCCTTCTATAAACCAGATTTAGATTAATAATTTAAGAAAAATGAGCATTTTTTAGGACAAGAATGTTCGTTTTTTTATGTGAATATGGTATAATAAGTAAAAGATAAAAATGAATACTCTTCGAAAATCTCTTCAAACTAGGGTAACATCGCCTTGTCGTATGTATATATGTAGTTATATTACAGACTTTGTCAGTTCTATCGACAACCTCAAAACAGTGTTTTGAATCGTCAGCGACCAGCTTTCTAGTTTGCTTTTTGATTTTTTGAATAAAAATGGAATAGGAAATAGAAATGAAATTAAGAAGAAGTGATCGGATGGTTGTCATTTCCAACTATTTGATTAATCATCCTTATAAACTAACTAGTCTCAATACTTTTGCTGAAAAGTATGAATCTGCTAAATCATCTATCTCAGAAGATATCGTGATTATCAAACGCGCCTTTGAGGAAATCGAAATCGGTCATATCCAGACAGTAACTGGGGCTGGCGGAGGTGTCATCTTTACACCATCTATTTCGAGTCAGGATGCTAAGGAAATGGTTGAAGACTTGCGTGCCAAGTTGTCAGAAAGTGACCGTATCTTGCCAGGTGGTTACATCTACCTATCTGATTTACTTAGCACACCAGCCATCTTGAAAAATATTGGTCGCATTATTGCCAAGAGTTTTATGGATCAAAAAATTGACGCGGTTATGACAGTAGCGACTAAGGGTGTTCCACTTGCAAATGCAGTTGCCAATGTCCTCAATGTTCCTTTTGTTATTGTGCGCCGTGACCTGAAAATTACCGAAGGTTCAACTGTCAGCGTCAACTATGTATCAGGTTCAAGTGGTGACCGCATTGAGAAAATGTTCCTTTCAAAACGTAGTCTCAAGGCAGGCAGCCGTGTCTTGATTGTGGATGACTTCTTGAAAGGTGGCGGAACGGTCAACGGGATGATCAGTCTCTTGCGAGAGTTTGATTCAGAATTGGCAGGTGTAGCGGTCTTTGCGGACAATGCCCAAGAAGAACGTGAAAAGCAGTTTGACTACAAGTCACTCTTGAAGGTAACCAATATTGATGTCAAGAATCAAGCCATTGATGTTGAGGTTGGCAATATCTTTGACGAAGATAAATAAGAGATAGAACTAAAGGTTGGAACGATTGTCCCAGCCTTTCTTTGCAAATAGAATAGAAGGAAACTTATGAAAACACCATTTATCAATAAAGAAGACTTAGAAGCGATTGTTGCCGAGTTCCCGACTCCCTTTCACTTGTATGATGAGAAGGGAATTCGTGAGAAGGCAAGAGCCGTCAATCAAGCCTTTTCGTGGAACAAGGGCTTTAAGGAATATTTTGCAGTTAAGGCTACTCCAACACCAGCTATTTTGAAAATTCTCCAAGAGGAAGGTTGCGGTGTGGACTGCTCTAGTTATGTGGAGCTTTTGATGAGTCATAAACTGGATTTCCCTGGTTCTGAGATTATGTTCTCTTCAAACAACACGCCAGATAAGGAATACGCCTATGCACGTGAATTGGGTGCTACCATTAACTTGGATGCCTTTGAAGATATTGAACATCTGGAGAGAGCAGCAGGCATTCCAGAAATCATCTCATGTCGTTACAATCCTGGAGGTGTTTTTGAACTGGGGACAGACATCATGGACAATCCTGGAGAAGCCAAGTTTGGCATGACCAAGGACCAGCTCTTTGAAGCTTTTGCTATCTTGAAGCAAAAAGGAGCTAAGACTTTTGGGATTCACTCCTTTCTAGCATCCAATACCGTCACCCATCTCTATTATCCAGAGTTGGCGCGTCAGCTTTTTGAATTGGCTGTTGAAATCAAGGAAAAGTTGGGTATTTCACTAGACTTTATCAATCTTTCTGGCGGTATTGGAGTCAACTATCGTCCTGAGCAGGAGCCAAATGATATTGCCTTGATTGGTGAGGGGGTTCGTAAGGTTTATGAAGAGGTCCTTACGCCAGCAGGTCTTGGTCAGGTCAAGATTTTTACCGAATTGGGTCGTTTTATGTTGGCACCTCACGGTACTTTGGTCACAAGAGTCACTCATAAGAAGAAAACCTACCGTACCTATCTAGGTGTGGATGCATCAGCAGTCAATCTCATGCGTCCAGCTATGTACGGAGCCTACCATCATATTACTAACGTGACCCATCCAGATGGACCAGTTGAAGTGGTAGATGTGGTCGGTTCACTTTGTGAAAACAATGATAAATTTGCAGTGAATCGCGAACTTCCTCATACAGAAATCGGTGATTTGCTGGTCATTCATGATACAGGTGCCCACGGTTTTTCAATGGGCTACCAGTACAACGCCAAACTTCGTTCTGCGGAAATCCTTTATACCGAAGAAGGCAAAGCCCGTCAAATCCGCCGTGCAGAGCGTCCTGAGGACTATTTTGCAACCTTGTATGGCTTTGATTTTGAAGAAGAATCTGATAAGTAATTGAAAATGAAATTGAAAAACAGATTGCTTTCTAAAAAATAGGTAAAAATCTTGTTTTTCCTTCAAGTCGTGATATAATAAAACTATAAAACGTTTTCAAGGAAGGTAACGATATGTCTGAAGAAACAATTGATTATGGACAAGTGACAGGAATGGTGCATTCGACAGAAAGTTTTGGGGCGGTAGATGGTCCTGGTATTCGCTTTATTGTCTTTTTGCAGGGCTGTCACATGCGTTGCCAGTATTGCCATAACCCGGACACTTGGGCTATGGAGTCCAATAAGTCACGTGAACGGACGGTAGATGATGTCTTGACAGAGGCCTTGCGCTACCGCGGTTTCTGGGGAGACAAGGGAGGAATCACTGTCAGTGGGGGAGAAGCCCTCTTGCAAATTGATTTCTTGATTGCCCTCTTTACCAAGGCCAAGGAAAAAGGAATCCACTGTACCTTGGACACCTGTGCCCTTCCTTTCCGTAATAAACCACGTTACCTTGAAAAGTTTGACAAACTCATGGCTGTCACTGACTTGGTTCTCTTGGATATCAAGGAAATCAACGAAGAACAGCACAAAATTGTCACTAGCCAAACCAATAAAAACATTCTGGCTTGTGCCCAGTATCTATCAGATATTGGAAAACCTGTCTGGATTCGCCACGTGCTAGTTCCAGGTTTGACAGACAGAGATGATGACTTGATTGAACTTGGTAAGTTCGTCAAGACCCTCAAAAATGTTGATAAGTTTGAAATTCTACCTTATCACACCATGGGAGAATTCAAATGGCGTGAATTGGGAATTCCTTATTCACTCGAAGGGGTTAAACCACCGACAGCAGACCGCGTCAAGAACGCTAAACAACTCATGGATACCGAAAGTTACCAAGACTATATGAAACGTGTACATGGATAAAAAGAAGCCTGATGGAAACATCGGGCTTTTGATACTCAATGAAAATCAAA
>NZ_VMLJ01000003.1:20399-38779 GCF_013276615.1 Streptococcus sp. 1621 | reverse complement strand
GATAGAACTGACGAAGTTAGCTCAAAACACTGTTTTGAGGTTGTGAATAGAACTGACGAAGTCAGTAACCATACGTACGGCAAGGCGAAGCTGACGTGGTTTGAAGAGATTTTCGAAGAGTATGACTTGCAAAAAAGACTTAGCAAATCAGCTAAGCCTTTTTCTTCTTATCTCGAACGTTGTTTTCCAGCGTTGCGATTTTTGTGTTTTTTCTTGCTTGTGATAGCAGTTGGTTGTTCAGGAGTAACGTCTTTTCGTCCACTTGGTGTAGAGAAAGTACGTGCTTTTGGTGGGTTCTTGGCTAGTTCTTCACGGACTTTTTTGCGAAGTTTTGGACGAACGATATAGTTGACGATAAACTGTTGGAGAATCATCATGAAACCACCGACAACCCAGTAAAGTGTGACACTAGCTGGTGAGAAGAGGGAGAAGACGACAATCATGAGTGGGCTCATGTAAATCATTTTCTTGATTTGTTCTCTTTGCATTTCATCTTCTACTCCGTGAAGTGAAAGGAGCGATTGAAGATAGTAAAGGACACCTGCGCAGGCAACCAAAATCATACTTGGAGAACCTAGAGGAATTCCTAGGTAGCTTGCTTGAGCAACACCTTCAGTATGTTGGGCAGCAAAGTAGATAGCGGAGAAGAAAGGCATTTGAAGGAGGATAGGGAAACATCCTACACCGCCAAACATGCTGATACCGTGCTCTTTTTGAGCAGCAAAGAGAGCTTGTTGGGCTTCGAGTTTTTCTTCTTGAGTAGTTGCTTCTTTGAGACGCGTTTGGTGTGGCTCAAGGACGTGCTTGAGGGCGTTCATCTTTTCAGAGTGAAGCGTTGCCTTCCATGATTGGTAGATACCAAGTGGCAAGATAATCAAGCGCACGATAATGGTTACGATGATGATAGCGACACCAAAGCCTAGACCTTGATCAGTAGCGAAGTACTTGATAGCTTCAGCCATAGGAGCTCCGATGGTATTCCAAATAAATCCTGTTGGCTGGCCTGTGGATTTATCAACATTGACACAGCCAGTCAAGACAAGCAACATAGCCACTCCCATAGCCGAGAGTGCAAAACGTTTAATAGATTTCACTGTTTTTATTCCTTCTTTAAAAATTATACCTTTCTATTCTACTGTTTTTTTACAAAATATACAATAGTTCTAGAGACCTAATTTGCGATTTTAAAGTCAGGGTAAGGAGGAAAGTTGCTCAGTTTGACATCTAAGTAGCTGACTTTTGAAAAAGGTGTGGGTCCTTTGCGGATTTCTTGGATAAATTTTGCCATGATAGCAGATGAGTTTGCTTGGGCTAAGATTTCCACTGTGCCATCGTCGTTATTCCATACCCGACCTGTGATGCCACCAATTTCAAGTGCCAAGCTGTAAACACCCCAACGAAAGCCGACTCCCTGCACCCTGCCTTGGGCAATCATTCTAATCTTTTGCATACCAAACCCCTTTGATTGTGTTATAATATTTCTATGACTATTATAACCTCAAAAGCCAATTCTGTGGTAAAAAATGCCAAAAAATTACATCAAAAAAAATACCGCAAGTCTGCCTATTTGATTGAAGGCTGGCACTTGTTTGAAGAAGCTGTTCAAGCTGGAGTGACGATTGAAAAAATCTTTGCCCTAGAAAGTTATCGAGATCAGTTAGCCTCGTTTCCGCAAACTGTCTGGGTGTCAGAGGATATTTTGCTAGATTTGGCGGATTCTCAGACTCCACAGGGAATTGTTGCGGTGGTTCAAAAAGAAGAAGTAGGGCAAGCTGATTTGAGTCAGGGCAAGTTCTTGTTTTTGGAAGATGTGCAAGATCCTGGTAATGTGGGAACTATCATTCGGACTGCGGATGCAGCAGGTTTTACTGGAGTGATTGTTTCAGATAAGTCGGCAGATATCTACAGTCTCAAGACCTTACGTTCCATGCAAGGCAGTCATTTTCATCTGCCTATTTACCGGATGTCTAGTCAAGCGCTTCTTAAGGAAACCAAAGAGGCAGGTATCCCGGTGCTGGCAACAACTCTATCTAAAGATTCTGTTGATTACAGAGAACTGCCTTCTATAGAAAATTTTGTACTAGTCATGGGGAATGAGGGTCAAGGAATTAGTCCCCTCATGGCTGAAAGTGCAGACCAGTTGGTCCACATTAGTATGAAGGGGCAGGCAGAGAGTTTGAATGTTGCCGTTGCAGCCGGTATTTTAATCTTCCATTTAAGCTAATTTTAACTTTTTTTGCTATAATCAAGGAAAGATGTTCATAGAAAAGGAGAAAAGGATGAATCACACTATTATACATGACCGTGCAGGTCTCAATCAATTTTACGCTAAGGTTTATGCCTTTGTTGGTCTGGGAATCGGACTATCTGCTTTGGTATCGGGCCTTATGTTGACGGTCTTTCAGTCTCAGTTAGTTTACTTTTTGATGCAGGGGCGTCTCTGGTTGACCATTGCTACTTTTGCGGAGTTGGCCTTGGTTTTCGTTGCCAGTAGCATGGCTTCAAGAAATAGTCCAGCGGCTCTTCCAGTATTTTTACTTTACTCAGTATTAAATGGCTTTACCCTCAGTTTTGTGGTGGCCTTCTATACTCCAGGTACGGTTTTGTCTGCCTTTGTATCAAGCGCCCTTCTCTTCTTTGTCATGGCGGCAGTCGGTATGTTCACTAAGAAAGATTTGAGTGGCCTTGGTCGTGCTATGATGGCAGCCCTCATCGGTTTGATTATTGCTATGATAGTCAATATTTTCTTGGCTAGTGGCTTCTTTGATTATATGATCAGCGTAGCCATGGTCTTGGTCTTCTCTGGGCTGATTGCTTGGGACAACCAAAGAATTCGTCTCGCTTATGAACAATCACAAGGTCGTGTAGCGACAGGTTGGGTTGTGTCAATGGCTCTCAGTCTCTATCTTGATTTTATCAATCTCTTCCTAAGTATTTTGCGTATCTTTGGTCGCAATGACTAGAAGGTACCTAACATCAGTGTTCGAAGGAGCACTGATTTTTTTAAATTTTCTCTTTTCTTTTCTTGGAAATAGGTGTATAATGCTTTTAACTAATTTTTGAGGAGTAGCCTATGAAGAAAAGTTTTATCCACCAACAAGAAGAAATTTCCTTTGTCAAAAACACTTTTACCCAGTATTTGAAAGATAAGTTAGAAGTTGTCGAAGTTCAAGGTCCTATCTTGAGCAGGGTCGGCGACGGGATGCAGGACAACTTATCAGGTATTGAGAATGCCGTATCGGTCAAGGTTCTCCAAATCCCTGACGCTACTTATGAAGTGGTGCACTCCCTTGCTAAATGGAAACGCCATACCTTGGCTCGTTTTGGTTTCGGTGAGGGTGAAGGTCTTTTCGTCCACATGAAGGCCCTTCGTCCAGACGAAGATTCGCTGGATGCGACTCACTCTGTTTATGTTGACCAGTGGGACTGGGAGAAGGTTATCCCAAATGGTAAGCGTAACATCGCTTATCTAAAAGAAACAGTTGAGAAGATTTACAAGGCTATTCGCCTGACAGAGCTAGCTGTTGAAGCTCGCTATGACATCGAATCTATCTTGCCAAAACAAATCACCTTTATCCACACAGAAGAGTTGGTAGAACGCTACCCAGACTTGACACCGAAAGAACGTGAAAATGCTATTTGTAAAGAATTTGGAGCCGTCTTCTTGATCGGTATCGGTGGTGAGTTGCCAGATGGTAAACCGCACGATGGACGTGCACCAGACTACGATGACTGGACAAGTGAGTCTGAAAATGGCTACAAGGGTCTAAATGGTGATATTCTTGTTTGGAATGAGTCTTTAGGTGGAGCCTTTGAGTTGTCTTCTATGGGGATTCGTGTAGATGAAGAAACGCTTCGCCGTCAGGTCGCCATCACAGGTGATGAAGACCGCTTGGAATTGGAATGGCACAAGGCTTTGTTGAATGGTCTATTCCCATTGACAATCGGTGGAGGAATTGGACAATCTCGTATGGCCATGTTCCTACTTCGCAAGAAACATATCGGAGAAGTGCAAACAAGTGTTTGGCCTCAAGAAGTCCGCGATACTTACGAAAATATTTTGTAGAGAATCGAACCGCAAGGTTCGGTTTTCTTTCTCTTTTTGTCTATAATTTGGTATAATAAACGGTATGAAAATCGTATCAGGAATCTATGGGGGACGCTCCCTCAAGACACTAGAAGGCAAGACGACAAGACCTACTTCGGATAAGGTTAGGGGAGCTATTTTTAACATGATTGGTCCCTACTTTGAAGGGGGACGAGTCTTAGACCTTTATGCAGGTAGTGGTGGTTTATCTATTGAGGCAGTCTCGCGTGGCATGTCCAGCGCTGTTTTGGTGGAGAGAGACCGTAAGGCTCAGACTATCGTGGCTGAAAATATTCAGATGACCAAGGATGTTGGAAAATTTCAACTCCTCAAGATGGATGTAGAGAGGGCATTGGAACAGGTATCTGGGGAATTTGACCTCGTTTTCTTAGACCCTCCTTATGCCAAGGAACAAATCGTAGCAGATATTGAAAAAATGGCTGAGAGAGCACTTTTTTCTGAAGATGTCATGGTCGTGTGTGAGACGGATAAGGCCGTTGAACTTCCAGAAGAAATTGCCTGTCTGGGCATCTGGAAGGAAAAGATTTATGGAATTAGTAAGGTGACAGTCTATGTCAGATAAGATTGGCTTATTCACAGGCTCATTTGATCCGATGACAAATGGGCATCTGGATATGATTGAACGGGCTAGCAAACTCTTTGATAAGCTCTATGTCGGTATTTTTTTTAATCCTCACAAACAAGGATTTCTCCCTATCGAAAGTCGTAAACGGGGGTTAGAAAAGGCTTTGGAAGATTTGGGGAATGTTGAAGTCGTCTCTTCTCATGATGAATTGGCGGTTGATGTTGCAAAAAGACTGGGGGTTACTTTCCTAGTGCGAGGTTTGAGAAATGCATCGGATTTGCAATACGAAGCCAGTTTTGATTACTACAACCATCAGCTGTCTCCTGATATAGAGACCATTTATTTACATAGCCGACCTGAACATCTCTATATCAGTTCATCCGGTGTTCGAGAACTATTGAAGTTTGGTCAGGATATTGCCTGCTATGTTCCTGAGAGTATTTTGGAGGAAATAAGAAATGAAAAAAAAGATTAGATGGCCCTTATATGTCATTGCGGCCTTGATAGCGACTTTCTTGGCATTTGTGGTGCCCTTGCCCTACTATATAGAGGTTCCAGATGGTTCGGAAGATATTCGCCAAGTCCTTAAAGTAAATGACACAGAAGATCAGGCGGCTGGGGCCTATCACTTCGTTACGGTTGGTGTCCAGCATGCCACTTTAGCCCATATGGTTTATGCTTGGTTGACGCCTTTTACAGATATTCGTAGTGCTCAGGAGACTACAGGTGGTTCTTCAGATGTAGAATTTATGCGAATCAATCAATTCTACATGCAAACATCACAAAATATGGCCAAGTATCAAGGTCTAAAAACAGCTGGTAAGGATATCGAACTCAAGTACTTTGGGGTTTATGTCTTGAATGTGACGGATAATTCAACCTTTAAAGGGATTCTCAATATCTCTGATACGGTCACAGCAGTCAATGATCAGACCTTTGATAGTTCCAAAGACTTGATTGATTACGTCAGTTCTCAAAAATTAGGGGACTCCGTCAAGGTCACCTATGAAGAGGATGGGCAAACCAAGTCTGCAGAAGGAAAGATTATCAGCTTGGAAAATGGAAAAAATGGGATTGGAATCGGCTTGATTGATCGTACAGAGGTAATCAGCAATATCCCAATTAGCTTTTCAACAGCTGGTATTGGCGGCCCAAGTGCTGGTCTCATGTTTAGTCTAGCTATCTATACTCAAATAACTGACCCAGGTCTTCGTAATGGTCGTATTGTTGCCGGTACAGGAACCATTGACCGTGATGGGAATGTGGGGGACATTGGAGGTATTGATAAAAAGGTTGTAGCTTCGGCTAGGGCAGGTGCTGCTATTTTCTTTGCCCCTGATAACCCTGTTAGCGAAGAAGAACAAAAAGCGCATCCGAATGCGAAAAACAACTACCAAACAGCCCTAGAAGCAGCTAAAACAATCAAGACAGATATGAAAATCGTGCCAGTTAAAACCTTACAAGATGCAATTGATTACTTGAAAAACAACCCCTAGTTTTAAGTTAAGTTTCCAAACTAGCGCACAAACAGAGAAGATGGTATAATAGTCAAATGGTTCAATTATTATTCACTCTAAGCAGTCACATGCTCTTTATTTATGTGAGTTTTTACCTTTTAAAGAATCTTGTTAGATGGGAAAAGGTTTTAAAAGTGACAGCTGAGAATACAGGAAAAGTTCGTTTATTAGTAGCCTTTTTTAGCATTGTCATGGGCTACATCCTGAGTTCTTTCTTTATCAGCCTGTATCAGTTGTGGCAAGAAGCGCTTAGAGGATTATTATAAAATCAAGAGTAAAGGAAACGAGTATGGACAAAATTGTGGTTCAAGGTGGCGATAATCGTCTGGTAGGAAGTGTTACTATCGACGGAGCAAAGAATGCAGTCTTGCCCTTGTTGGCAGCGACTATTCTAGCAAGTGAAGGAAAGACAGTCTTACAGAATGTACCGATCTTGTCGGATGTCTTTATTATGAATCAGGTGGTTGGTGGTTTGAATGCCAAGGTTGACTTTGATGAGGAGGCTCATCTTGTCGAGGTGGATGCTACTGGCGACATCACTGAGGAAGCCCCTTATAAGTATGTCAGCAAGATGCGCGCCTCCATCGTTGTCTTGGGACCAATTCTTGCCCGTGTAGGTCATGCTAAGGTATCCATGCCAGGTGGTTGTACGATTGGTAGCCGTCCTATTGATCTTCATTTGAAAGGTCTGGAAGCTATGGGGGCTAAGATTAGCCAGACAGCTGGTTACATCGAAGCCAAGGCTGATCGCTTACACGGTGCCCATATCTATATGGACTTTCCAAGTGTTGGTGCTACGCAGAACTTGATGATGGCTGCAACTCTAGCTGATGGGGTGACAGTGATTGAAAATGCTGCGCGTGAGCCTGAGATTGTGGACCTAGCCATTCTCCTCAATGAAATGGGAGCCAAGGTTAAGGGTGCTGGTACAGAGACCATTACCATTACTGGTGTTGAGAAACTTCATGGTACGACTCACAATGTAGTCCAAGACCGTATCGAAGCAGGAACCTTTATGGTAGCTGCTGCCATGACTGGTGGTGATGTCTTGATTAAAGACGCTGTTTGGGAGCACAACCGTCCCTTGATTGCCAAATTGCTTGAAATGGGAGTGGAAGTGACGGAGGAGACGGAAGGAATTCGCGTTCGCTCTCAACTAGAAAATCTAAAAGCTGTCCATGTGAAAACCTTGCCCCACCCAGGATTTCCAACAGATATGCAGGCTCAATTTACAGCCTTGATGACAGTTGCAAAAGGCGAATCAACCATGGTGGAGACAGTTTTCGAAAATCGTTTCCAACACCTAGAAGAAATGCGTCGTATGGGCTTACACTCGGAGATTATCCGTGATACAGCTCGTATTGTTGGTGGGCAACCTTTGCAGGGAGCGGAAGTTCTTTCTACTGACCTTCGTGCCAGTGCAGCCTTGATTTTGACAGGTTTGGTAGCACAGGGAGAAACTGTAGTTGGTAAATTGGTTCACTTGGATAGAGGCTACTACCGTTTCCATGAGAAATTGGCGCAGTTAGGTGCTAAGATTCAGCGGATTGAGGCAAGTGATGAAGATGAATAAGAAATCAAGCTACGTAGTCAAGCGTTTACTTTTAGTCATCATAGTACTGATTTTAGGCGTTCTAGCCCTAGGAATCGGTTTAATGGTCGGTTATGGAATCTTGGGCAAGGATCAAGATCCGTGGGCTATCCTGTCTCCAGCAAAATGGCAGGAATTGATTCATAAATTTACAGGAAATTAGGCTGGGAGACCAGCCTTTTTCTAAAGATAAGGAGAAATATGAACAAAAAAACAAGACAGACACTGATTGGTTTGCTAGTGTTATTGCTCTTATCTGCGGGGAGCTACTATATTAAGCAGACTGAACTAGGAAATCAGGCTGCTAAGACAAAAATGAGTCAGAAAAGTCAATCACCAGACGCGCCTGGTCAAGAATTGGCAGAAAGTGTCTTAACAGACGCAGTCAAAAGCCAAATAAAAGGGAGTCTGGAGTGGAACGGGGCTGGTGCTTTTATCGTCAATGGTAATAAAACAAACCTAAATGCCAAGGTTTCAAGTAAGCCCTACGCTGATAATAAGACAAAGACAGTGGGCAAGGAAACAGTGCCAACCGTAGCTAATGCCCTCTTGTCTAAGGCTACTCGCCAGTACAAGAATCGTGAAGAAACCGGGAATGGTTCGACTTCTTGGACTCCACCAGGTTGGCATCAGGTCAAGAATCTAAAGGGCTCTTATACCCATGCAGTCGATAGAGGTCACTTGTTAGGCTATGCCTTAATCGGTGGTTTGGATGGTTTTGATGCCTCGACAAGCAATCCTAAAAACATTGCTGTTCAGACAGCCTGGGCAAATCAGGCGCAGGCCGAGGATTCGACTGGTCAAAACTACTATGAAAGTAAGGTGCGTAAAGCCTTGGATAAAAACAAGCGTGTCCGTTACCGTGTAACCCTTTACTACGCTTCAAACGAGGATTTAGTTCCTTCAGCTTCACAGATTGAAGCCAAGTCTTCGGATGGAGAATTGGAATTCAATGTTCTAGTTCCCAATGTTCAAAAGGGACTTCAACTGGATTACCGAACTGGAGAAGTAACTGTAACTCAGTAAAATATGAAATAAACTCCTATGTCACTTGTGGATATAGGAGTTCTTTTCTGGACAATTTAAGTAGAACTAGAATAGACACTGATAAAAAATAATATGTACTGGACTAGATTTTGTGATATAATAAAGGATAAGATACTATTTTAGGAGAAGAACTATGGAAGACCCAAGTAGTCAGAATTTGTTGCTACAATTTGTTTTATTGTTTATCTTGACGGTATTAAATGCCTTTTTCTCAGCCACAGAAATGGCCATGGTTTCTCTTAATCGTGCCCGAGTTGAACAAAAGGCGGAAGAAGGAGACAGACGCTACATCCGCCTGCTGAAGGTACTAGAAAATCCTAACCACTTTTTATCAACCATTCAGGTAGGAATCACCCTGATTACAATCTTATCAGGGGCGAGTTTAGCTGATACTCTAGGCCGTGTGATTGCCTCTTGGATTGGAAATGGCGAAACAGCACAAGCCGTGGCAACTTTTCTATCCTTGGCATTTTTGACCTATATTTCCATCGTTTTTGGGGAATTATATCCTAAGAGAATCGCTCTTAATCTAAAGGATGCCTTGGCAATTCGTACAGCGCCGGTTATCATTGGGATCGGAAAACTAGTCAGTCCTTTTGTTTGGCTTTTAGCTGCTTCGACCAATTTCTTGAGCCATTTGACTCCTATGTCATTCGATGATGCGGATGAAAAGATGACCCGTGATGAAATTGCCTATATGCTGACAAATAGTGAAGAAACATTGGATGCTGATGAGATTGAGATGCTACAAGGTGTCTTTTCGCTCGATGAACTGATGGCACGAGAGGTTATGGTTCCTCGAACGGATGCCTTTATGGTGGATATTCAGGATGATAGTCAAGCCATTATCCAAAGTATTTTAAAACAAAATTATTCTCGTATCCCGGTTTATGATGGGGATAAGGACAATGTGATTGGAATCATTCACACCAAGAGTCTCCTTAAGGCTGGTTTTGTGGACGGTTTTGATAATATTGTTTGGAAGAAAATCTTACAAGATCCACTTTTTGTACCTGAAACTATTTTTGTGGATGACTTGCTAAAAGAATTGCGAAACACTCAAAGACAAATGGCAATCTTGCTGGATGAATACGGTGGGATGGCTGGTTTGGTAACCTTGGAAGACCTTTTAGAGGAAATTGTTGGTGAAATCGATGATGAAACGGACAAAGCAGCAATAGATGTTCATCAGATTGGCGAGGATACCTATATTGTTCAAGGAACTATGACCCTCAATGATTTCAATAATTACTTTGATGTTGAACTGGAAAGTGATGACGTTGATACCATCGCTGGTTATTATTTGACAGGAATTGGAACCATTCCAACGACTGAGAAACTCAGTCATGAATTGGTCAGCCAAAACAAACAGCTTATCTTAACCAATGATAAAGTGAAGAATGGACGTGTTACCAAGGTAAAGGTCCAAATTACCGAAGTCGAAATAGAAGAAGAAACAGAGTAAACTAGAGGCTTTTGTCACCAGGCGTGACGAAGCTTTTTTCAGTTGATTTCATGAGGGAATTATGTCATGGAAAGAACTTTGTCCCAAAAGTTTTTTAAAGTTATCCTTTTTTATCATGAGATAAAAATAAAAAAGCCCTATTTTACGGGCTTTTTGTCTTGATAAATTCCGATAAATTCGGTATTGAAAGGCGGTAGACGGATTTGAACCGACGATCAAGCTTTTGCAGAGCCGTGCCTTACCACTTGGCTATACCGCCTTAACGTTTATTATTATACCTTGAAAATCATTCTCAGTCAATAGTTTTTTCAGTTTTTTGTACCATAGTGTGATTCGAATGTGATGCCAAGTTTTCTATGGGAAAAAATTACCAAAAAACTACTGAATCCCCTTGAAAAATCTAGCTAATTAGGGTATAATATAAATAATCATTTGTCGTAGGTTTTGTCTGAAATATTGTCCAGACAAGGCTCACAGCAGTTAAATCTTCTGAAAAAGTCAGATTTAGCTGCTCTTTTTGTGCTTTTTTTCAGTATTTTGAGTATTTGTAACAAAGGCTTAAAGATTCTGAAAATTCATCAAGAGGACACGGTGATAGGGGTTTTACAACCATATGACGATTAGAAAAGCCTGATTGACAAGGCTTGGAACTTATTTACAAAGGAGAATCATCTTGGCAGGACATGACGTTCAATACGGGAAACATCGTACCCGTCGTAGTTTTTCAAGAATCAAAGAAGTTCTTGACTTACCAAATTTGATTGAAATTCAAACTGACTCATTCAAAGATTTCCTAGACCATGGTCTTAAGGAAGTGTTTGAAGATGTATTGCCAATTTCAAACTTCACAGATACGATGGAGTTGGAATTTGTTGGATATGAAATCAAGGAACCAAAATATACGCTAGAAGAAGCTCGTATCCACGATGCTAGCTACTCAGCACCAATTTTTGTAACTTTCCGCTTGATCAATAAAGAAACAGGCGAAATCAAAACTCAAGAAGTTTTCTTTGGTGATTTCCCAATCATGACTGAAATGGGTACTTTCATCATCAATGGTGGTGAACGTATCATCGTATCTCAGTTGGTTCGCTCACCAGGTGTTTACTTTAACGACAAAGTAGACAAAAACGGTAAAGTGGGCTACGGTTCAACGGTTATCCCTAACCGTGGAGCTTGGTTGGAACTTGAAAGTGACTCAAAAGACATCGCCTACACTCGTATCGACCGTACTCGTAAGATTCCATTTACAACCTTGGTTCGTGCCCTTGGTTTCTCAGGTGATGATGAAATCTTTGATATTTTTGGTGATAGCGAATTGGTTCGCAACACTGTTGAAAAAGATATCCACAAGAACCCAATGGATTCTCGTACAGACGAAGCCTTGAAAGAAATTTACGAACGCCTTCGTCCAGGTGAGCCTAAGACTGCTGAAAGCTCACGCAGCTTGCTTGTAGCTCGTTTCTTTGATCCACGTCGCTATGACTTGGCAGCAGTTGGTCGCTACAAAATCAATAAAAAACTCAATGTTAAAACACGTTTGCTCAATCAAACCATTGCTGAGCCATTGGTAGACCCTGAAACAGGAGAAATCTTGGTAGAAGCTGGAACTGTTATGACTCGTAGTGTGATTGAAAGCATTGAAAGCCATTTGGATGGTGACTTGAACAAGATTGTTTATATTCCAAATGATGCAGCCGTTGTGACTGAGCCTGTTGTTCTTCAAAAATTCAAGGTTGTTGCTCCAACTGATCCAGACCGTGTTGTAACAATCATTGGTAATGCTAATCCAGATGACAAGGTTCGTATCGTCACTCCTGCAGATATCCTTGCTGAAATGAGCTACTTCCTCAACTTGGCTGAAGGACTTGGCCGTGTAGATGATATCGACCACCTTGGAAACCGTCGTATCCGTGCGGTTGGTGAATTGCTTGCCAACCAAGTACGTCTTGGACTTTCTCGTATGGAACGTAATGTCCGTGAACGTATGTCTGTTCAAGATAATGAAGTCTTGACACCACAACAAATCATCAATATCCGTCCTGTAACAGCTGCGGTTAAAGAATTCTTTGGTTCATCACAGTTGTCACAGTTCATGGACCAACACAACCCACTTTCTGAGTTGTCTCACAAACGCCGTTTGTCCGCCTTAGGACCTGGTGGTTTGACTCGTGACCGTGCCGGATATGAAGTACGTGACGTGCACTACACTCACTACGGCCGTATGTGTCCAATCGAGACACCTGAAGGACCTAACATCGGTTTGATCAATAACTTGTCATCTTACGGACACTTGAATAAGTATGGATTTGTTCAAACACCATACCGTAAAGTTGACCGTGAAACAGGTGTTGTTACAAACGAAATCGTTTGGTTGACAGCCGATGAAGAAGATGAATTTACTGTAGCACAGGCTAACTCTCGTCTGAATGAAGATGGAACATTTGCTGAGAAGATTGTCATGGGACGTCACCAAGGGGTCAACCAAGAGTATCCAGCGAATGTTGTTGACTACATGGACGTATCACCAAAACAGGTAGTTGCCGTTGCGACAGCATGTATTCCTTTCTTGGAAAACGATGACTCCAACCGTGCCCTCATGGGAGCCAACATGCAACGTCAGGCTGTGCCATTGATCAATCCTCAGGCACCTTACGTTGGTACTGGTATGGAATATCAAGCAGCCCACGACTCTGGAGCGGCTGTGATTGCTCAGTATGATGGTAAAGTTACTTACGCAGATGCTGACAAGGTAGAAGTTCGTCGTGAAGATGGTTCATTGGATGTTTACCACATCCAAAAATTCCGTCGCTCAAACTCAGGTACTGCTTACAACCAACGCACTCTCGTAAAAGTTGGCGATGTCGTTGAAAAAGGCGATTTCATTGCTGATGGACCTTCTATGGAAAATGGAGAAATGGCGCTTGGACAGAACCCAATCGTTGCCTACATGACTTGGGAAGGTTACAACTTCGAGGATGCCGTTATCATGAGCGAACGCTTGGTCAAAGACGATGTCTACACATCTGTCCACCTTGAAGAATACGAATCAGAAACGCGCGATACAAAGCTTGGGCCTGAAGAAATTACTCGCGAAATTCCAAACGTTGGGGAAGATGCCCTTAAAGACCTTGACGAAATGGGGATTATCCGTATCGGTGCTGAAGTTAAAGAAGGCGATATCCTTGTAGGTAAAGTAACACCTAAGGGTGAGAAAGACCTTTCAGCTGAAGAACGTCTCTTGCACGCTATCTTCGGAGACAAATCTCGTGAAGTGCGTGATACTTCTCTTCGTGTACCACACGGTGCCGATGGTGTCGTTCGTGATGTTAAGATCTTTACACGTGCAAATGGAGATGAATTGCAATCAGGTGTTAATATGCTGGTTCGCGTCTACATCGCTCAAAAACGTAAGATCAAGGTCGGAGATAAGATGGCCGGACGTCACGGAAATAAAGGGGTTGTCTCTCGTATCGTTCCTGTAGAAGACATGCCTTATCTTCCAGATGGAACTCCAGTCGACATCATGTTGAACCCACTTGGGGTGCCATCACGTATGAATATCGGTCAGGTTATGGAGCTTCACCTTGGTATGGCAGCTCGTACTCTTGGTATTCACATCGCAACACCAGTCTTTGACGGAGCAAGTTCTGAAGACCTTTGGTCAACTGTTAAAGAAGCAGGTATGGATAGTGATGCTAAAACAATCCTTTACGATGGACGTACTGGTGAACCGTTTGATAACCGTGTGTCAGTTGGTGTCATGTACATGATCAAACTCCACCACATGGTCGATGATAAATTGCACGCGCGTTCAGTCGGACCTTACTCAACCGTTACTCAACAACCACTCGGAGGTAAAGCTCAGTTTGGTGGACAACGTTTCGGTGAGATGGAGGTTTGGGCTCTTGAAGCTTATGGTGCATCAAATGTCCTTCAAGAAATCTTGACTTACAAGTCTGACGATATCAATGGACGTTTGAAAGCTTATGAAGCTATTACAAAAGGAAAACCAATTCCAAAACCAGGTGTTCCAGAATCCTTCCGAGTTCTTGTCAAAGAATTGCAATCTCTTGGTCTTGATATGCGTGTCCTAGACGAAGATGACCAAGAAGTGGAACTTCGCGACTTGGATGAAGGAATGGACGAAGATGTCATCCACGTAGATGACCTTGAAAAAGCCCGCGAAAAAGCAGCCCAAGAGGCTAAAGCAGCCTTTGAAGCTGAAGAAGCTGAGAAAGCAACAAAAGCGGAAGCAACAGAAGAAGCTGCTGAACAAGAATAAGCAGTTCACTTAGAATAGAAAGGGAAGAAATAGTGGTTGATGTAAATCGTTTTAAAAGTATGCAAATCACCCTAGCTTCTCCAAGTAAAGTCCGTTCATGGTCTTATGGAGAAGTCAAAAAACCTGAAACAATCAATTACCGTACTTTGAAACCAGAACGTGAAGGTCTCTTTGATGAAGTTATCTTTGGACCTACAAAAGACTGGGAATGTGCTTGTGGTAAATATAAACGCATTCGTTACAGAGGGATTGTTTGTGACCGCTGTGGGGTTGAAGTAACGCGTACAAAAGTTCGTCGTGAGCGTATGGGGCACATCGAATTGAAAGCTCCTGTATCTCACATCTGGTACTTCAAGGGGATTCCAAGCCGTATGGGCTTGACCCTTGATATGAGCCCTCGTGCCCTCGAGGAAGTTATCTACTTTGCGGCTTATGTGGTGATTGATCCGAAGGATACACCACTTGAGCACAAGTCTATCATGACAGAGCGCGAATACCGTGAGCGCTTGCGTGAATATGGTTATGAATCATTCGTTGCCAAGATGGGTGCCGAAGCTATCCAAGACCTTTTGAAACAAGTAGATCTTGAAAAAGAAATTGCTGAACTCAAAGAAGAGTTGAAAACAGCTACTGGACAAAAACGTGTCAAAGCTATCCGTCGTTTGGATGTTTTGGATGCCTTTTACAAGTCTGGAAACAAACCTGAATGGATGATTCTTAACATCCTTCCGGTTATTCCACCAGATCTTCGTCCAATGTTGCAGTTGGATGGTGGCCGTTTTGCCTCATCTGACTTGAATGACCTTTACCGCCGTGTTATCAACCGTAACAACCGTTTGGCTCGTTTGCTTGAGTTGAATGCACCAGGTATCATCGTTCAAAATGAGAAGCGTATGCTTCAAGAAGCGGTTGACGCTTTGATTGACAATGGTCGTCGTGGTCGTCCAATCACAGGACCAGGTAGCCGTCCACTGAAATCTTTGAGCCACATGCTTAAAGGTAAACAAGGACGCTTCCGTCAAAACTTGCTCGGTAAACGTGTTGACTTCTCAGGACGTTCCGTTATCGCCGTTGGTCCAACGCTTAAGATGTACCAATGTGGTGTGCCACGTGAAATGGCGATCGAGCTCTTTAAACCATTCGTCATGCGTGAAATTGTCGCTCGTGACATCGTGCAAAACGTGAAAGCAGCTAAACGCTTGGTGGAACGCGGAGATGAGCGTATCTGGGATATCCTTGAAGAAGTGATCAAAGAACACCCAGTGCTTTTGAACCGCGCACCGACCCTTCACCGTTTGGGTATCCAAGCCTTCGAGCCAGTCTTGATTGATGGTAAGGCCCTTCGCTTGCACCCGCTTGTCTGTGAAGCCTACAATGCCGACTTTGACGGGGACCAAATGGCCATCCATGTACCACTTTCAGAAGAAGCCCAAGCAGAAGCTCGTATCCTCATGCTCGCTGCTGAGCACATCTTGAACCCGAAAGATGGTAAACCAGTTGTTACTCCATCTCAGGACATGGTTTTGGGTAACTACTACTTGACCATGGAAGAAGCTGGTCGTGAAGGTGAAGGAATGGTCTTCAAAGACCGTGACGAAGCGGTTATGGCTTACCGTAATGGTTATGTTCACCTTCACTCACGTGTTGGTATCGCAACAGACAGCCTCAACAAGCCTTGGACAGAAGAGCAAAAACACAAGGTCTTGCTTACAACAGTTGGTAAAATCCTCTTCAACGACATCATGCCAGAGGGTCTACCATACTTGCAAGAACCAAACAATGCCAACTTGACAGAAGGCGTTCCAGCTAAATACTTCTTGCCACTTGGTGGAGATATCAAGGAAGCTATCAGCAATCTTGAACTTAACCCTCCATTCAAGAAGAAAAACCTTGGAAATATCATCGCTGAAATCTTCAAACGTTTCCGTACGACAGAAACTTCTGCCCTACTTGACCGTATGAAGAACCTCGGTTACCACCACTCAACTCTTGCAGGATTGACAGTGGGTATTGCCGATATCCCAGTCGTTGATGACAAGGCTGAAATCATTGAAGAATCACACAAACGTGTAGAACAAATCACCAAACAATTCCGTCGTGGTATGATCACAGACGACGAGCGTTACAATGCTGTTACAGCTGAATGGCGTGCTGCCCGTGAAAAACTAGAGAAACGTTTGATTGCCAACCAAGATCCTAAGAACCCAATCGTTATGATGATGGACTCAGGAGCCCGTGGTAATATCTCAAACTTCTCACAGCTTGCCGGTATGCGTGGTCTGATGGCTGCTCCGAACGGACGTATCATGGAATTGCCAATCCTTTCAAACTTCCGCGAAGGTTTGTCGGTACTCGAAATGTTCTTCTCAACTCACGGTGCCCGTAAAGGTATGACCGATACGGCCCTTAAGACAGCCGACTCAGGTTACTTGACTCGTCGTTTGGTTGACGTTGCCCAAGACGTTATCATCCGTGAGGACGACTGTGGAACTGACCGTGGTCTCTTGATCCGTTCTATCGCAGAAGGAAAAGAGATGATCGAGTCTCTCGAAGAGCGTCTCAATGGTCGTTACACTAAGAAAACTGTTAAACATCCAGAAACTGGTGCAGTGATCATTGGTCCAAATGAATTGATTACAGAAGACAAGGCGCGTGAAATTGTCAATGCTGGTGTGGAAGAAGTGACTATCCGTTCCGTATTTACATGTAACACTCGTCACGGTGTCTGCCGTCACTGTTACGGTATCAACTTGGCGACTGGTGATGCGGTTGAAGTTGGTGAAGCAGTTGGTACAATCGCTGCCCAATCTATCGGGGAACCTGGTACACAGCTTACAATGCGTACCTTCCACACGGGTGGGGTTGCCTCAAATACCGATATCACTCAGGGTCTTCCTCGTGTCCAAGAAATCTTTGAAGCCCGTAATCCTAAAGGGGAAGCGGTTATCACAGAGGTTAAAGGACAAGTTACTGCTATCGAAGAAGATGCGTCAACTCGTACCAAGAAAGTCTTTGTTAAGGGTGAAACTGGCGAAGGTGAATACGTCGTTCCATTTACAGCTCGTATGCGTGTTGAAGTTGGAGACCAAGTAGCGCGTGGTGCTGCTCTTACAGAAGGTTCTATCCAACCAAAACGTCTCCTTGCAGTCCGCGATGTCTTGTCAGTTGAAACTTATCTTCTCGGTGAAGTACAAAAAGTTTACCGTAGCCAAGGGGTAGAAATCGGTGACAAACACATCGAGGTAATGGTTCGTCAAATGATCCGTAAAGTACGTGTCATGGATCCAGGTGATACAGATCTTCTCATGGGTACCCTCATGGATATCAATGACTTTACAGATGCTAACAAAGATGTCCTTATCGCAGGTGGGGTTCCAGCGACAGGTCGCCCAGTCCTTATGGGAATTACCAAAGCCTCACTTGAAACCAACAGTTTCTTGTCAGCGGCTTCCTTCCAGGAAACAACTCGTGTCCTTACTGACGCGGCTATCCGTGGTAAGAAAGACCATCTCCTTGGACTTAAAGAAAATGTTATCATCGGTAAAATCATCCCGGCAGGTACTGGTATGGCTCGTTACCGTAACCTTGAACCACATGCTATCAACGAAGAAGAATACCTTAACCCTCCAGTAGAGGAAGAAGGAAACGAAGAAACAACAGAAGTAGTTGTGGATACTACCGTTGAAACTGTGGAAGAAACAGTAGAATAAGAGAGAATGAGAGAGCCTTCGGGTTCTCTTTCTCTTTTCTGAAAACTTTCTACATTTTTCCATGAAATATGGTAAAATAATACTCAATGAAA
>NZ_VMLJ01000003.1:0-20389 GCF_013276615.1 Streptococcus sp. 1621 | reverse complement strand
TTTGAGGTTGTGGATAGAACTGACGCAGTCAGTAACCATACCTACGGCAAGGCAACGTTGACGTGGTTTGAAGAGATTTTCGAAGAGTATAAAAGAAAGAAGCTGACAAAGGAGACGGGTATGGAACAAACATTTTTTATCATTAAACCAGACGGTGTAAAAAGAGGGCTAGTTGGTGAAGTGTTGAAACGCATCGAACAACGTGGATTTACAATCGAAAAATTGGAGTTGCGTACAAAGGTTTCAGAAGAGTTAATTGACCAGCACTATCAGGACTTGGTTGGTCAAAGTTTTTACCCACCGATTCGTGAATTTATGACTTCAGGCCCAGTTCTTGTGGGCATCATTTCTGGTTCCAAAGTAATTGAAACTTGGCGGACTATGATGGGTGTGACTCGTCCAGAAGAAGCTTTACCAGGAACGATTCGAGGTGATTTTGCAAAAGCTGCTGGAGAAAATGAGGTTATCCAAAATGTTGTACATGGTTCAGATTCAGAAGAGTTAGCTAAGCGAGAAATTGCTCTTTGGTTTTAAGAGTTGATTGGCTCAATCAATTGGTTAAAAGCTCATTTGAATAGAAAGTATAGTCAATTAGTTTAAGACATGACGCATAATATCAAATTTTTAGTTTTTGATATGGTGCGTTTTTTGATTAAGTGACTATTAGTTCGTCTCGCTCCGTTAGGTGCGAGACGAAAAAAACACCCGCTATGCGGGTGCGCGTCGAAGGTTATACCAAAAAAACTCCAAATGCGATACAATAAAGGTGTTCAAGCCAATTGTAAAGCGAAAGGAGAAAAATATGGCACAAAAGGTTCTTTTGTCCAGTTCTTGTTTCAATTGACTATATTTTTATACTTTTTCTTCCTTTCTCTGTGAAAATCGCAAGTTTTTCCCACTTTTTCTCAATACTGAAACAACATCTTTCCAGAACTTCAATAATTTCTTTTTGTGTTAAATCATTATTTAACTCAATCTTTGGAGGCAATACGTTTTCAAAGCTACTTTTTTACCATAGGTTTTGAGCCTTCAACACAGATTACTAAGCCAAAAATGCTCTAAATTTTTGAAATTCTAACAAATTCCACTCAACTTTATCATCATCTTTGAGTTTCACAATATCTTCCTCAAAATAACATGGAATAAAGATAGTTTTCTTTTGAAACGGTTGTAGGAGGAAAATCTCTCCTACACTATTATTGATTCATGATAATATTTCAGTAACTCATCGTGCAATTAAAAACAAGGATTTTTATTTCAGACGATCCATCGTGAACACTTCATCAGCCATCTCCCAAATTGCCGGATTATGTGTTGCGATAATGATTAGCCTATTATCATCTCGAAGAGATAGCAAAATCTCCATAATCAACTGAGAGGTTGCTGGGTCTATTGAAGCTGTTGGCTCATCTGCCAGAATAAAGGGTGGATTCTTTAAGATAATTTTTGCCAAGGCAACCCGTTGCGATTCTCCGCCCGATAACTCAAAGATGCGCTTATCTAGGTCAAGATAAGCCAGGCCGACCTGTTCTAAAGCCTGCTTCTGCCTCAACCGCTGTTCCGACCGACTCAACTTTTGACCAATGAGACCTAGCTTAAGGTTTTCTTCAATACTTTGGTTTTCAATTAAGCCAAAGTTCTGGAAGAGGTAGCCCAATTCGTGACGGAAAAAATCACTCGATTTATAATTGGCCAAGTCTTTACCTCGGTAAAAAATCGTCCCATCATAAGATTCTAATTTCCCAATCATGTTCATCAAGGTTGTTTTTCCGCTACCACTTGAACCAATTAAGGCATAGACTTTTCCAGCCTCAAATGTCATTGAAAGATTCGAAAATAACTCTCGTTCTCCAAAAGATTTACTCACCTGTTTAAGTTCAATCATATTAACCTCCCTTCAAAACAAGCATGGACATCTTGTTTTCTTTCTGCATTTGGACATGTAACTGTAAAAGAGATAGACCAGTAAAGAGTAACGAGACTAAGAAAGCAACTACTATCTCTACCATAAGAAATACACTCGCAACAAATCCCAGTAAAAACACACCCAGTTGAGCAAAGAGATAAGTGCGATGGATTTCTAAGAACCTGAGACCTGCAATGCGTTTGATAAAAATGGCACGTCTAAATTCTTCAAAGTAGAGCCTATTCATAGTGTTAAACAACAAGATTGAAGTTGTAATCCCAAGCACAGCTCCTGCTAGCATTACCCAACGTTCCCTCTGGATATTATCCGATAATGTGATGTAGTTGTGGTAACCTGTTTGCATTTCTGAGACCCAATTTTCAATGCCTTGTCTCTGGATAAGCTCCTGGGCATCAGACAATTGATTAAAGAGAACGTAATTCTGTACTGCGTCTACCCAAAAGAAAATGGACTGTGGACCAGTTGATTGGGGTGTTATAACAATGATGATTGGATCTTTCAAAAACTGCTGGTAAGAAATAGGGGTCGTATTATACACAAAACGATCCTGACCTGATTCCAAATAACCTACCGTAGCAGTCATTTGCTGTCGTTCATCTTTACTAGACATGCGACTGGTTAAGTCGTCTTCAAAAACAGATTTATAATGTTCTTCCTCTGAACGGAGGTGTTCAGGCAGCAATAAGACAAACTCCCCTACATCAAGGTGATTCATCTTTTGCTCAATAGTTGTATCTACAGGAATGTTTTGACGCTCCAAGTATTGCGGTGTGACGATAAGGACATTGCCATTCGGGTTGTAATCGTGCCATTCTGTAGAGGTTATAAAGTTTTTGGAGGAAGCCATGCCATTTTGCAAAGAACGGTCAATTAACTGGTGTCTAGATAAGAAAGCCTTTTTTTCTGAAACAGCCAGATCCATCAATTGATACCAAGTTCTGAGTTTCCTTTGAGCTTGTTCATCAAAACCAGGACTCGTTCCTTCACGGCTGAATGATAGGGTAATCAGTTGCCTTTCCTGGCTCCAAGCCTCTTGTCCAATCCGATGCTGTTGCCAGGCTTGGGAATACTTTAAGCTACTCCCTATTCCCAGCGTTACAATAATAATCGCTAATAGTTGACCGATTAAAATCAAACTAATGATTCCTCTGACAGGCACTTGCCCTTTTATAATCTGCATCAGGTGTATCTTTTTTATCCCAACTGCGAAGAGTTGAGCGAAAAACAGGGAGATCAACAACAAGATGAGATTATAACTGAGCAAGCCTTCTCCTATGGTCATTAGGGATTGCGTTGGAAGCGACAGAATTTTTTGCATAAGAATGGCGAGCACGCCAGCTAAACTGAAACCAACAGCTATCCCTTTCAAATCCTCACCAACTGGTCTAAGGAAAATGGACCACCGTTTCTCTCCTGAAATGAGGCGAATGCCCGACGACCGTAATTGGCTAATTTGACTAATTAAAGTCAGTGCTCCAAAGGTTAAGATGAAAATCAATAAACCGATTAACTGAAATCCGTTACTAAAGATAGCCATTAACGTAGATAGTTTAGATGGAATTATCAGGTGCATGTTAGTCAAGCCAAGTTGACTTAGCTCCTCTCTTAGCAAGTGAATATCTAGGTTTCCATCGAATACAAAATAGTTTGTTTCAACACTACTACTTTGGGCATCTTCTAGATTTTTTTCCTGTAGCCCATCAGGCAACTTTCCGTCCCCAAAGGTCGTATAAGAAAAAACTGGAGTACCTTCTGAGTTGGGATCTTGGTGTTGAATCGCAATAAAGCTATCCGTTTCTTCTGCTAGTTTTTCCAAGCGTGTAGCAACATGCTGAAAAGTTGTTTCAGGGGAAGAATCACGTACAACAACGTTGGGGTAATAATGGGAAACATATGTATCAGTCCAAATGGTAAATACCCAAACAAAGAACAAACTAGCAAGCAGGTTGGATATGAGTATAAATAATTTTTTCATAGTGCATTCCTTATTCTAAAATAGAGGGCAGAAATACCCCTGCCCTCTATAAACTAACAAGCTTACTAAACTATTGATAAAAGAATCTTCTTCAATTATTCTTGCAATCCCGCATCAAATGTAACTTGCTCCCCAAAATTTGTATTAACAAACGCATAGGCCGCACTATGTGCTCCTGCATAAGCTGTTTTTTGATTGTCACGTCCATTACTTCCAACATAGGCCCAGTGATCCTCTGAACCATGATAATAATTCGAAAATGCTCCCCAATTATTTGGATCATGATAGCCTCCATAGGTCCACTCGCCACCATGGAGAGAAACTGCCAAAACAGGAAGAGCCAAACTACATGCCAAAACGGCAAGGGATGATGCAACTACTTTTCTAAATTTTAACATATTATTACTCCTCTGAATGAAATATTATGAAAATGAGCGAAATGCAACTACATATTTTAATTAGAAATCTCAGTCTGAATTATAGTATCCTATTTTTTCCTCCTTTCTAACTGCACGTTCCTTTCTACAGGCAGAGACCTAATTTTATAAACCAATCTTAAATACTTTAGATTTTGTAACTCATAATTTTCAACAGTTGGTTAGCTATGAAAGCATTTTATCAAACATCTCCATTCTTATATCTATCTGGTATTGTTACAAGCTCTCATAAGAATACCTTTCTCTAAATAGTTGAATTTTAAAGTAATACGAAATCAATCTGCCTTCCCAACATCAAGACCATTGGAATTCTTTTGTAATTGCACTCGAATCTCCAATCGTTTATTCTTCTGAACAAACTGTTGGTAAGGAATTGTGTTACTAAACGTAAAAACACCTAGTAATACTAATATAGCTAATTTTTGAATTCCACGATTTTTCTTTATTCGTGAAACCCCTTTCTGTTTCCTTGTTTTTATTTTAACATATGTATATTATTCAGTCAAGTATTTTTATTATATTTTGAACTTTTTTTATTATTTCTATTTGTAATTTTATCGAGCAAATATTTGCCGTCTTTAACTAAATGATATATAATTGACAAATATAAATTAGGAAGGTTTTTTGTTTTTATGACTACATTAGCTGAAAAATTCAGATTGAAAAGAAAAGAGTTGAGACTCTCCCAACAAACTCTTGCAGAAGGAATTTGTGAACAAAGCCAGATTAGTAAAATTGAGAGAGGGCATTTCATTCCCTCCGCAGACCTTTTGTTCAAACTCTCACAACGACTTGAAGTCCCTTTGGATTACTTTTTCAATGAACAAATTGAAATTAAATCTAACCTCTCTAATTTCAAGCAATTATCTGCTCGACTATTAGATGACAGAAATTATGACGATTTGGAATATATTTATAGAATAGAGATTGAACGAAGTACTTTTCTAACACTAGAAGACCGAACTTACCTTGAATGGATTAAAGCTATTATTGACTTCTATCAATATGACAGTAAGTGTGAGGCTATTTCTTCATTGGAAAATATATTATTAAAAGTCTCCTCAAATACTCTGATTTATTTAAAGGCATTGAATACTCTATCTAATTTCTATTCCTTAGTGGGTCGTGAACAAGAATATGAGGCAAACTACTCTCATTTGATGGAGTTATATCAGACAAAAAATTTTGAGCATCAAGAGTTTTTATTTGGCTACATCAGAGTTCGTTACAACTACGCTCACTACCTAGTATCAAAGGAAAAATATAACGAAGCCATCCAAGAAGCTCTTGAGACGATTGAACTCTGTAAACAAAGACAGACAAGCTACCAACTGGCTCCTCTACTTATTCTTGTAGGAAATGCTGGAGCCAAATTTCTAGACAAAGAACAAGTCAAAAATTATTATATAGAAGCAAAAGAGTTATGTAAGATTTATAACAATCCTTTAATGTTGATGAAGATAGAAAATTATTTGAAGGAATTAGATACTGTTTAGTTAATCTTGACATTATAGTTTTTCTGAAACGTTAAATAACCTGTAAGGCTGATAGTGAAATGAATACTATCAGCCTTATTTCAAATTTATATTCTTCCAAAATCTCTTCAAACCACATCAGTTCTATCTGCAACCTCAAAACAGTGTTTCGAGCAATTCCTAGTTTTCATTGAGTATTAGTCTCTGGTGTTTGTTTAGCGTCTAAAAGAGTCATTTGAGAAGATTGAAAACAGTTCTCTCTTTTCTCCTAGTATAATGATTGGTAGGAAGGGAGAGAAAAGATGAAATCAATGAGAATCTTATTTTTGTTAGCTTTAATTCAAATCAGTTTGAGTAGCTGTTTCCTATGGAAAGAATGCATCTTGTCCTTTAAACAAAGTACAGCTTTTTTCATCGGAAGTATGGTCTTTGTTTCAGGAATCTGTGCTGGAGTAAATTATCTTTATACCCGTAAGCAAGAAGTCCATAGTGTCCTAGCCAGTAAGCAGTCAGTGAAGCTTTTTTACAGTATCCTGCTCTTAATTAATTTGTTAGGAGCTGTTCTTGTCCTGTCAGATAACTTGTTCATCAAAAATACGTTGCAGCAAGAATTAGTTGACTTTTTATTGCCATCCTTCTTTTTCCTATTTGGACTAGATTTGCTGATTTTTTTACCCTTGAAAAAATACATGCGCGATTTGCTTGCTATGCTAGACAGAAAAAAGACAGTGTTGGTGACTATTTTAGCAACACTTCTCTTCTTAAGAAATCCAATGACCATTGTCTCTCTTCTGATTTATATTGGACTGGGTTTGTTTTTTGCAGCCTATCTTGTCCCAAATTCGGTTAAGAAGGAAGTTTCCTTTTATGGTCATATTTTCCGAGATCTTGTATTGGTCATTGCTACGCTCATTTTCTTTTAGAGAAAGCTTGTTTTTATGGATGTTATGATGGTAAGTTTAGCAGGAAAATAGACACAAAAGAAAAGTTTTTGGTATAATAAGAGTATGTACACAAAAAATGAAGAAGAGCTACAAGCCTTAGGGGAGCGTTTGGGTCATCTATTAGAAAAGAATGATGTTTTAATCTTAACTGGAGAACTGGGTGCAGGTAAAACGACCTTTACTAAGGGACTTGCTAAAGGTTTACAGATTTCTCAAATGATTAAAAGTCCAACCTATACTATCGTAAGAGAGTATGAGGGGCGTCTTCCGCTTTTCCATTTAGATGTTTATCGTATTGAAGGAGATGCGGATTCTATCGACTTGGATGAGTTTCTCTTTGGTGGCGGAGTGACTGTTATTGAGTGGGGAAATCTCTTAGGAGATGCCTTGCCAGATACTTATTTAGAATTGGAAATTCTAAAAGAAGAAGACGGTCGCAGATTACATTTCCAGGCAAAGGGGTTGCGTGCTGAGAAATTGTTAGAGGAGCTTCAATATGGAGTATGAATTGCTCATTAGGGAAGCAGAGCCCAAAGATGCAGCTGAATTAGTGGCCTTTTTAAATCGTGTAAGTTTGGAGACAGATTTCACCAGCCTAGACAGAGATGGTATTCTCTTGACCAGTGAGGAGATGGAAATATTCCTAAACAAGCAAGCTAGTTCGGATAATCAGATAACCTTACTTGCATTCTTAAATGATAAAATTGCTGGCCTTGTAAATATTACAGCTGACCAGCGTAAGAGAGTCCGTCATATTGGAGATCTCTTCATTGTGATTGGAAAAAGATATTGGAATAATGGATTGGGAAGTTTGTTGCTAGAAGAAGCGATAGAGTGGGCACAAGCAAGTGGCATTCTGCGTCGTCTCCAACTGACTGTCCAAACTCGTAATCAAGCTGCAGTTCATCTTTATCAAAAGCATGGCTTTGTCATTGAAGGTCGCCAAGAGCGTGGAGCATATATAGAAGAAGGGAAATTTATCGATGTTTACTTGATGGGTAAACTGATCGATTAGTAGAAATATGGTTAAAAAAATTATTGGAATGGTGCTAGCTTTACTTTCTGTAACTGTAGTAGGAGCAGGTATTTTTGCTTATACTATTTATCAACAAGGGACAGAAACCTTAGCTAAAACCTATAAAAAAATCGGCGAAGAAACCAAGGTTATTGAAGCGACTGAACCTCTAACCATTCTGTTAATGGGAGTGGACACCGGAAATGCTGAACGAACTGAAACTTGGGTCGGTAGAAGTGATAGCATGATCTTGATGACAGTGAATCCTAAAACAAAAAAAACAACGATGATGAGTTTAGAGCGGGATATTCTGACCCGCATTGAATCAGGGAATGGTCAGGCTCATGAAGCGAAACTGAATTCAGCATATGCAGATGGTGGAGCAGAGCTTGCTATAGAAACCATTCAAAAAATGATGAATATCCATATTGATCGCTATGTGATGGTCAATATGAAAGGGTTGCAAAAACTAGTGGATGCAGTAGGTGGTATTACAGTCAATAATACCCTAGGTTTCCCAATTTCTATCAGTGACCAAGAAGAATTTAATACCATTTCTATCGGTGTTGGGGAGCAACATATTGGGGGAGAAGAAGCCCTAGTCTATGCACGAATGCGTTACCAAGATCCTGAGGGAGATTATGGTCGTCAAAAACGTCAACGTGAAGTTATTCAAAAAGTCATGGAAAAAGCTCTCAGTTTAAATAGCGTTGGTCATTATCAAGAGATTCTAAAAGCTTTGAGTGACAATATGCAGACCAATATTGATTTGTCTGCAAAAAGTATCCCTAACTTGCTAGGCTATAAAGATTCATTTAAAACCATTGAAACTCAGCAGTTGCAGGGTGAAGGAGAGATGCTTCAAGGTGTTTCTTACCAGGTTGTTTCGAGAGCCCATATGTTGGAAATGCAAAATCTACTCCGACGTTCTTTGGGACAAGAAGAAGTTACCCAGGTCGAAACCAATGCGGTTTTATTTGAAGATTTGTTTGGACGGGTGCCTGTTGGTGATGGAGATAATCAAGAACAAGGTGTCTTTGTAACAAATGAAGTAGAATAGTTCATTTGTTGATAAAAATAAAAAAATCAATCGTAGGAAAATTCCTGCGATTTTTTCAAAAAAATACGAATAGATAGGTAGGAGGAAACATGAAAGCAGAAATCATTGCTGTTGGAACAGAGATTTTGACAGGACAGATTGTCAACACTAATGCCCAGTTTTTATCGGAAAAATTAGCAGAGATTGGGGTAGATGTATATTTTCAGACGGCTGTAGGAGACAACGAAGCCCGTCTCTTGTCTTTGCTTGAGATTGCCAGTCAACGTAGCAGTCTGGTGATTTTGACAGGCGGTTTAGGGCCAACTGAGGATGATTTGACCAAACAAACTCTGGCTAAATTTTTAGGGAAAGAATTAGTCTTCGATTCTCAGGCTCAGGAGAAGTTAGATGTCTTTTTTTCTCAGAGACCAGACTATGCCCGAACACCGAATAATGAAAGACAAGCCCAAATTGTAGAAGGAGCGATTCCACTGCCAAACGAAACGGGACTGGCTGTGGGAGGAATATTGGAAGTCGATGGAGTGACCTACGTTGTCCTTCCAGGTCCACCAAGTGAATTGAAACCTATGGTCTTAAACCAACTTCTACCCAAGTTGATGACAGGGAGCAAGCTGTATTCCCGAGTTCTTCGTTTCTTTGGGATTGGCGAGAGCCAGCTGGTGACGATTTTGGCTGATTTAATTGGTAATCAGACCGATCCTACCTTGGCACCTTATGCCAAGACAGGAGAGGTAACCTTGCGTCTGTCAACAAAGGCTAGCAGTCAAGAAGAGGCGAATCAAGCGTTGGATATTTTGGAACATCAAATTTTGGATCGCCAGACCTTTGAAGCTCTTTCTTTACGAGACCTTTGTTATGGTTATGGGGAAGAGTTCAGCTTGGCCAGTATCGTAGTAGGAGAACTGAAAAAGCAAGGAAAAACCATCACGGCAGCAGAGAGTTTGACGGCAGGGCTTTTCCAAGCTACTGTGGCTGATTTTTCGGGAGTTTCAAGTATATTTAAGGGTGGTTTTGTGACCTATAGCTTGGAAGAAAAATCAAAAATGTTGGATATTCCTGTTAAGGATTTGGAAAAGCAGGGTGTAGTGTCTGAATTTACAGCTCAGAAGATGGCTGAGCAGGCACGAAGCAAGACTCAATCTGATTTTGGCCTTAGTTTGACTGGAGTAGCAGGACCAGATAGCCTGGAAGGACACCCAGCTGGGACAGTCTTTATAGGCTTGGCGCAAGAGCAAGGAACTGAGATCATCAAGGTTAATATTGGAGGCAGAAGTCGAGCAGATGTACGTCACATTGCGGTTATGCATGCCTTTAACCTAGTTCGCAAGGCTTTATTAAGTGACTAACTTTTGATATAATAGTAAATAGGTCTGAGGACCATTAGAATGTAGGAGAATAGAATGGCGAAAAAACCAAAAAAATTAGATGAAATTTCAAAAAAATTCGGGGCAGAACGTGAAAAAGCCTTGAATGACGCTCTTAAATTGATTGAGAAAGACTTTGGTAAAGGATCAATCATGCGTTTGGGTGAACGCGCAGAGCAAAAGGTACAAGTTATGAGCTCCGGTTCTTTAGCTCTTGACATTGCCCTTGGTTCAGGTGGTTATCCTAAGGGACGTATCATCGAAATCTATGGACCAGAGTCATCTGGTAAGACAACGGTTGCCCTTCATGCAGTTGCGCAAGCGCAAAAAGAAGGTGGGATTGCAGCCTTTATTGATGCGGAGCATGCCCTTGATCCAGCTTATGCTGCGGCTCTTGGAGTCAACATTGACGAATTGCTCTTGTCTCAACCAGACTCAGGAGAGCAAGGTCTTGAGATTGCAGGAAAATTGATTGACTCAGGTGCAGTTGACCTTGTCGTGGTCGACTCAGTTGCGGCCCTTGTCCCTCGTGCGGAAATTGATGGCGATATCGGAGATAGCCACGTTGGTTTGCAGGCTCGTATGATGAGCCAGGCTATGCGTAAGCTCGGTGCTTCTATCAATAAAACCAAAACAATTGCCATCTTTATCAACCAATTGCGTGAAAAAGTTGGGGTTATGTTTGGAAATCCAGAAACAACACCTGGTGGACGTGCTTTGAAATTCTATGCTTCAGTCCGTTTGGATGTTCGTGGTAATACACAAATTAAGGGAACTGGTGACCAAAAAGAAACCAATGTCGGTAAAGAAACTAAGATTAAAGTTGTAAAAAATAAGGTAGCTCCACCGTTTAAGGAAGCCGTAGTTGAAATTATGTACGGAGAAGGAATTTCTAAGACTGGTGAACTCTTGAAGATTGCAAGCGACTTGGATATTATCAAAAAAGCAGGAGCTTGGTATTCTTATAAAGATGAAAAAATTGGGCAAGGTTCTGAGAATGCTAAGAAATACTTGGCAGAGCACCCAGAAATCTTTGATGAAATTGATAAGCAAGTCCGTTCTAAATTTGGCTTGATTGATGGAGAAGAAGCTTCAGAACAAGATACTGAAAACAAAAAAGATGAAGCAGTTCAAGCAGATTCTGTGAATGAAGAAGTTACACTTGACCTAGGAGATGAACTTGAAATCGAAATTGAAGAATAAGCTGTTAAAGTAGTGGAGAAGTCCGCTACTTTTTCGGTTTTTTGTTCAAGATTTCAGATTGACTATAGTTTGCTGTTTCTTGTGGCTCCACTAGAAAGCTGATATAATAGCCTTATGAATAAAAAACGAACAGTGGACCTGATATATGGTCCGATTCTTCCTTCGCTTTTGAGTTTTGCCTTCCCAATCTTGCTATCAAATATCTTTCAGCAACTCTATAACACTGCTGATGTCTTGATTGTTGGGCGTTTTCTTGGTCAAGAATCCTTGGCAGCGGTAGGGGCGACGACAGCGATTTTTGACCTGATTGTAGGTTTTACTCTTGGTGTTGGCAATGGCATGGGGATTGTCATTGCTCGCTATTATGGAGCTCGGAATTTCACTAAAATCAAGGAGGCAGTAGCAGCAACTTGGATTTTAGGTGCTCTTTTGAGCATTCTAGTGATGTTGCTAGGCTTTCTTGGTTTGTATCCTCTCTTGCAATACCTAGATACTCCTGCAGAAATCCTTCCCCAATCCTATCAATATATTTCTATGATTGTGACCTGTGTCGGTGTCAGCTTTGCCTATAATCTTTTTGCAGGTTTGTTGCGATCTATTGGGGACAGTCTAGCTGCCCTTGGCTTTTTGATTTTCTCTGCCTTGGTCAATGTAGCTCTGGATCTCTATTTTATCACGCAACTGCAACTGGGGGTTCAATCTGCGGGACTTGCTACCATCATTTCGCAAGGCTTATCAGCGGTTCTCTGCTTTTATTATATCCGTAAGAGCGTGCCAGAACTTTTGCCTCAGTTTAAGCATTTCAAATGGGACAAAAGCTTGTACGCGGATCTCTTGGAGCAAGGTTTGGCCATGGGCTTGATGAGTTCGATTGTATCTATCGGCAGTGTGATTTTACAGTCTTCTGTCAATACCTTTGGCGCTGTGATTATTAGTGCCCAGACGGCAGCTCGCCGCATTATGGCCTTCGCCCTCCTTCCTATGACCGCTATTTCTGCCTCGATGACGACCTTTGCTTCTCAGAATTTAGGAGCTAAGCGCCCAGACCGTATTGTTCAAGGCCTTCGAATCGGCAGTCGTTTAAGTATATCCTGGGCAGTTTTTGTTTGTATCTTCCTCTTTTTTGCCAGTCCAGCCTTGGTTTCCTTCTTGGCTAGTTCGACAGATAGTTACTTGGTAGAAAATGGAAGTCTCTATCTGCAAATCAGCTCAGTTTTTTATCCTATTTTGAGTCTCTTGTTGATTTATCGCAATTGTTTGCAGGGTTTGGGGCAAAAAATCCTTCCTCTGGTATCTAGTTTTATCGAACTAATCGGGAAAATCGCTTTTGTGGTTTTCATTATCCCTTGGGCAGGCTATAAGGGAGTTATCCTCTGCGAACCCTTAATCTGGGTTGCCATGACCATTCAACTGTATTTCTCACTGTTTCGTCACCCCTTGATAAAAGAAGGCAAGACCATATTGGCAACAAAAGTGTCATCATAGCTCGATTTGCTAAATAAAATCCATTTCCTCTAGTGAAAATCGAAAAAACTTGTGCTGTCATCTTTAGTTTGGTCTTGAAAATAGTTTAATATACTTTTGACTTCTTTTATATGATATAATAAAGTATAGTATTTATGAAAAGGACATATAGAGACTGTAAAAATATACTTTTGAAAAGCTTTTTAGTCTGGGGTGTTGTTGTAGATAGAATGCAGACCTTATCAGTCCTATTTACAGTATCAAAATAGTGCGTTTTAAAGTTCTATCTACAAGCCTAATCGTGACTAAGATTGTCTTCTTTGTAAGGTAGAAATAAAGGAGTTTCTGGTTCTGGATTGTAAAAAATAAGTTGTTTTAATTGATGAGGAGTAGAATATGGAAATTGATGTAAGTAAATTAAGAACAGATTTGCCTCAAGTCGGCGTGCAACCATATAGGCAAGTCCATGCCCATTCCACAGGCAACCGTAACTCAACGGTTCAAAATGAGGCTGACTACCATTACAGAAAAGATCCTGAATTGGGCTTCTTTTCACACGTAGTCGGTAATGGTCGTGTTATGCAGGTAGGGCCTGTTGATAATGGTGCCTGGGATGTTGGTGGTGGTTGGAATGCAGAAGGTTATGCGCAAGTTGAATTGATTGAAAGCCATGAATCAAAAGAAGAGTTTCTGATTGACTATCGTCTCTATATCGAACTCTTGCGCAATCTAGCGGATGAAGCTGGTATACCGAAAACACTTGATACAGACGACTTGGCAGGTATCAAGACACACGAATATTGCACCAATAACCAACCCGATAATAACTCAGATCACATTGACCCCTATCCTTATCTTGACAAATGGGGTATTAGCCGTGAGCAGTTTAAGCAGGATATTGAAAACGGCTTGACCATTGAAGCAGGATGGCAACAGAACGATACTGGCACCTGGTATGTACACTCAGACGGTTCTTATCCAAAAGATAAGTTTGAGAAAGTCAATGGTACTTGGTATTACTTTGACGGTTCAGGATATATGCTTGCAGATCGCTGGAAGAAGCACACGGACGGAAATTGGTATTGGTTTGACCAGTCCGGCGAAATGGCTACAGGTTGGAAGAAAATCGCTGAGAAGTGGTATTATTTTGACACAGAGGGCGCCATGAAAACAGGCTGGATCAAATACAAGGAGACTTGGTACTATCTTGATAGTCAAAATGGGGACATGGTTTCTAATGCCTTTGTCAAATCAAATGATGGCTGGTATTACCTTAAAGAAGATGGCACGATAGCAGACAGACCAGAATTTACAGTCGAGCCTGAAGGCTTGATAACAGTAAAATAATAATGGAATGTCTTTCAAATCAGAACAGCGCATATTATTAGGTCTTGAAAAAGCTTAATAGTATGCGTTTTCTTGTGGAGATATTTCCTTCAATTTTTGCTACTATATTAAATAAAAATCAAAAAGCAAACTAGAAAGCTATGCTCAAATAAAATCTAAATTTGACAATGTAAACCGAGTCGGATAGCTTTAAGTACTGTTTTGAGGTTGAAGATACGATTTTTGATAGGAACTCATCAAATAGGTTTACTATCATCACTTTTGGATTTTTAAGCAGTATCAATAAATTGCTTCCTTGTTTTGTCATAATTTTTTTATTTAAAAAATTGACTTTATGACAAGAGTGTGCTATTCTTTTTATGAGAGGTGTATGAATATGATAAATGTATGTGATGTTGGAAAAAGAATAAAAGAACTTAGAATATCTTCAAAACTTACTCAAGATAAGATTGCTGAATATTTGTCTTTGAATCAAAGCATGATTGCCAAAATGGAAAAAGGTGAAAGGAATATCACGTCGGATGTTATTGAGAAACTATCTGCCCTGTTTTGCTGTACGGTTGAATATCTTTTGTTTGGCGAACAAGCTGAACAACAGTGTGTCATATCGTTTAGAAAAAATAAAATAGTAGACCAAGATCTTAAAGTTTTAGCGAAAATCAATAAAATTGTATTGAATCAATTTGAGATAGATCAGCTATTGGAGACAAAATAAATGATTGATAAAATGGATTTAAGTAATAAAGCTTCAAATCTTAGAAAAAAGTTGGGAGCTGATGGTGAAGCGCCGATAGATATTTTTAAATTGGTACAAAAGATAGAAAATTTGACGCTGGTATTTTATGGACTCGGAAAGAATATTAGCGGAGTCTGTTATAAAGGAACTCAGTCCAGTCTCATTGTAATCAATTCAGACATGTCATTAGGAAGGCAAAGATTTTCTTTAGCACATGAATTGTATCATCTTTATTATGATGAGGTGAAGAAGAGTTCAGTCAGTCTTATCTTGATTGGTGAAGGAGATGAAACTGAAAGAAAAGCGGATCAGTTTGCTTCATATTTTTTAATTTCCCCATCTTCACTGTATAGGATGGTTGAGGAAATAAGAGAAAATGCTAATAGAACTCATCTTGAAGTAGAAGATATTATAAAATTAGGTCAGTTTTATGGTATCAGTCATAAAGCTATGTTATATAGATTGCGGAATGATGGATACCTTGATGCAGAAGAAATTAAAAAGATGGATATTAGTGTTATAGAGACAGCTTCAAGATTAGGCTATGATACAAGTTTATATCGTCCTTTGTCAGAAAGTAAAAAGGAAATGGTATTAGGACACTATATTAAATCGACTGAACAACTTTTAGAAAATAACAGAATTTCGCAAGGGAAGTATGAGGAACTGCTATTAGATGCTTTCAGATATGATATTGTATATGGGCTAGATGAAGAGGGGGAGTTGTCGTTTGACTAGTCGTGTATTTATTGATACAGATTGTATTTCAGCATTTTTATGGGTTGGCACTGAACATCTTTTAGAAAAGCTCTATTCGGGTAAAATTGTTATTCCACAAGAGGTGTATGATGAAATCAATATACCTACAATTCCCCACTTAAAATCTAGGATAGACCAGTTAGTAGCTAAGGGTTCGGCTGAGATTGTGAGCATAGACATTGGAACTGAGGAATACGAATTATATAGAAATTTAACAAGAAATCATGATAGTAACAAGGTTATTGGTAAGGGAGAAGCGGCTTCTATTTCCTTAGCGAAAAAGCATAACGGGATATTAGGAAGTAATAACCTAAGAGATGTTGAACCATATGTAGAAGAATTTTCTTTAGAACATATGACGACAGGAGATATACTGGTTGAAGCGTTTAAAGCGCAATTTATTACTGAACAAGAGGGCAATCATATCTGGAATAATATGCTTAAAAAGAGAAGGAAAATTGGGGCGGATTCTTTTTCAGACTATCTTCGTGGAAGTGTTCATCAAAATAGACAAAAATAAATTTGGATAAATCGAACTCACTATTCAGTAGGCATATGAGCAATTCGAAGAAGAAAAGTGTCAAATTGAGCCTATAGGAGTAGAAATGAAATCGTAAGTCCTGCATAGGGGATGAGAGAAAAGTTGTCCTTGAAGTTTCCCTGAACTATCAGTCGCATATCAAACGATATGTAGGGTAATGTGAGAAGGGATAGCGAGTAGTTTTTGGTTATTTTGTCAAAAAACTTGTATTTTATCATACTGAATGATAAAATACAAGAAAAATAGTAGAATAAAGGAAAGCTTTTCTAAAATGTGTATCTCCCCACAGGATTCGTTCTTGTGGGATTTTTTTCGTTAAAGAAAGCGATAAATATTGACTTTTTTAAAGAAAGATGTCATAATTAAGTTGGAAAAAACGTAAAAGTATCACTTTTCTCGTTATCCCGACTCCCAAAACGTCGTTAAACCGCTCGGCAATCCATGGAGACATGGACACATAGTAGTAAGCACGCTATGTGGCTTGGCAGAGCTAAAAACTGTTCCCTTGCGATAAGCCTAATAAGCACAACATAGGGAGTTAGAGAAGCCGACTCTAATCATCCACTTTGGGCAGTAGTGAGAACTGCCCCGTGCTTTTTTTATTTTGAGAAAATATGGAGTTTGTCGTTGAAATTACTTGATTGTATTTTAGATTATCAAGAGAAATTCGATGGAAAAACATGTCAAGTATCAACGAATTATAAGCATTTAGAGACTTTCGAAGTAGATTTTTGCTTGACTGATTTACATCACTTATTTGGCTTGCACAAAATCACACGAGATTATGCTAGTTAAACAATACCTGCTATTCAAGCTGGTGTTTTTATTTTGGAAGAATATAAAAATAATCCCATGTACAACGATGTTATAGAAAGGCTATCTTTGTATAGTTTTATCGGTGATATCTTCTATTCTAAGATAACAAGTTGTTGTATCCTAGCCAAAGATTTATCTAAAAACACTATGAAGTTGGACGTCATATTTTTTGAAGATAGAAACAAAAGATCCGCAATTTTAGGTTTACGAAGAGATAAAAGTGGAGTGTTTAAACCGGTTACTCTACATTTTACAAGCGCTAAGAAATATGCTAAAGTTCGTAAAACAGATGTGAAAGAAATTAAATGGTTATAAAAAAAACTTTTCGCAGGCTTCGGCTTGCGTTTTTTTTGTTTGATAAAATTAAAAAAATGTGCAAAAATAAGTAGAATTGAAAACAGGAAAAAACACCTCCTTTCGATTCGCCAAGCCTCTTCGCAAGGCAATGAGGGGGCGGAGAGACGCGCTCGTCAACAGAAGTATCTCATTGGAAATGTTGCTCACTTTTTTAGTGAGCTTTTTATTTAAGGAATAGGAATGAAAAATAAGAAGTTAAAATTATACTCTTCCAAAATCGCATCAACCCCGTCAGCGTCGCCTTGCCGTAGGTATCTTACTGACCAAGCTAGTGATGGACTTAAATAGGTGGTTTGGAGCGTCCTAGTGGCTAGGAAATGCTGATCATAGTCCTTTGCTGAGGATAGGGTGTCACACTCAACTGGTTGACCTAGTTTATAGAGAGGGAATTACTATAAAATACTCAGGCTTCTATCATATATTTTGAAATGTTTGTGTAATCAAAATGTAACAATAATGTAATATTGACACAAGAGAAGATATACATAAATAAACATAGTAGAACCATCGTATATTTGTTGAAAAATAGGTTGTATCAAAAGGTTTTATATGCCTGTGCATATATATATATATATATGTCGCTTTTTTCTTGCCTTTCCTGACTCTATCTTGTCAGCGAGGGGGTTGATTTGTATGTCAGAAGTGTTACTATATAGTTGATATATTATCGTCTATCGGCTTTTTGCGCGCTTTCTAAGCTCGGGGAAGCTCTCAGGCGAGGAAAGGATTCACTTATGTTCAAGAAAAAGAATGATGGTAATGGAGAGAAAATTTTCCGTTATTCCATTCGTAAATACCATTTTGGGGCTGCTAGCGTTGCGGTTGCGGCTCTGATGTTCTTTGCAAATGGGGTGCAAGCGCAGGCACCTGCAGTATCTTCGGCAACAGCCAGTGATGTAGTTGCTGGATCTGCTGGAAATTCAGATGGGGAACCACAGGAGTCAGATGGGGAAGAGTCAGAGAAGGTCTCTCAGACTGAACCGTCGGCTGAGCTCCAGTCTACAGGGGAGTCAAACTCTCCAGAGACTAAAACCGAGGACGCTAGTAAGGGGCAGGAAACAGCTGACCTTGCTCCTATCAAACCAGAGACGAAACCAGCTGCTCAAGAAACTTCTCAATCAGAGAGAGAAAAAGAGCAAGACCAGCCCATATCTGCCACTAAAACGACAGATGCTAAATCACTCCAAGGCAATCTGCAAGCTTTGTTGGAAAAACTAACTCTTAGCTCCATGAAAGCGCTCCACGATGAAGTGGAAGCAGGTCTAGCAGCAGCTAAGGCAGTTTTGGACGACCCAAATGCGACGCAAGCGCAAGTTGATGAGCAAGTAAGAGCTATGGAAGAACTGACGAGCCGTGTCAATCAAGCCTTGAATCCGACGCTAGCAGACTCTACCGTTTTAAAAGAAGCAGGTCTGGCAAATAATAAGCTGAGCGCTCCAAACGGAACTGCAACTGAGCAAGCAACTGGTGGAAAGCGTCGTAAAAGAGGTGGTTTGAGCCAAGCCACACCAGCTGTGGATCAGGTGAGCCCAGAAACTGTAGGTAACTCAGAAAAAACTGAATCTAGTGAAAAGCCTAGTCGACAAGAACTTCCAACCTACACCAATACGACAGAAGGTGAAAACGGCGTCTATGGACTAAAAGATGAATTAGAGTCTATTGTCAAACGACTTAAAGAAAATCAAGCGTCGGAAGATAAAATCCAAGCAGCAAAAGCAGCAGCTGATAAGTTTAACGAAGCCTTTTCTAAAGGTGATAGCATCAGCCAAGAAGATTTTGCCGCTGCCCTAGTCGACCTGAAAAAATCCCGAGACCTTATCGAAGGAGTGCTGGAAGAAAAATATGGTGAGGAAACTACAGCTGGAGGAGTAACCCCGCAACCACGTGATGGTGGCTACTCTGACTTTCGTAGTGCTAACTATAGTGGAAGATCTGCAAGGGCGACAAGTCCATTAGATCGGAAAGAAAGTTACATTGAAAATGGTAAGTCGGGAGATAAGACCTACGATAGATACACCTATGTTTTTTACTCTAATAAAATATGGTACGACAATTCGACCAAGCCGGTCTCTGAAGCAAAAACTTATATTCTGGCAAAAGTAACTCCTACACAGGATGGTTTCCGTTGGGAGCTACAGATAAATAATGGACATAGACAAATACCTGGAACAGGTGTTTGGTTTACGTTGCCTTCGGGGCAAGAATATAAGCAAGGTTCAGATAGTATTAGTATTACTCGCAAAGGTGGTGACACTACTGCTGTATCTTCTAATGCTGGAGATTTACTTTCCCTTCTAAAACACTCTGCAACAGGCTTTGGCAATCAGACTAAAGGAACAGTTAGGGATACCGGTATCGATAGAAGGCGTAGTCCGAAAAACCTACCGGTAGCAACCTTTGATGATTTAGCTCGTCATGGTGTGGGAAACATCCAACCATATAAGAGACAAGGTGAATCTCAGGAGATGCAAGACCAATCAGACGAAAAATTTCACAAAATAAATAATAGTGGTTCGGATTTATATTATTTCTCGCTGGGAAATAGTGACAATAGTTACAAAATAACTTTCGAGACTAGAGGGAATAACGATATCAAAAAACTTGACTATGCTGTAGGTTTGAGAGGAAACTCTGGGAACTGGACTTTCCTTGTCAATCAGTGGCATAGTAGAACATATAATGAAGCAAAAGAGGATGCCAAGGATGACATAGAGCAAGCTAGACAACGTAAAAATGAAAGTCTTGGTAAGAACGGAAACCTTTCGTCTGTAGAGCAAAATAGTGCTACTGGTACAGTTAATGCCTATGCACGAGAGGCAAAACGCGAGATTGACAATGCCGGCAGCTTGGTTGCGGTGGATGAAGCCTTGAACCGGGGGTTGAGAAATATCAACGGCGTCAACCCAGTAGGGAAAGAACTCGCGAAGCAAGCCCTACAACAGAAAGCTCAAGCTAAGAAAGCGGAGTTG
>NZ_VMLJ01000029.1:0-5615 GCF_013276615.1 Streptococcus sp. 1621 | reverse complement strand
AACACCATTTTTACCTTCTGTATTTGTATAGGTTGGGAGCGTCTGTGGAGTAGCTTGAGAGCCAGCTCCAGGAGTAGTTGCGTTCCCTCCAGCAGATGGATTGACTGAGTTTGCAGCTGGTGCTGCCGCGCTCAAGCCTCCTCTTCTACGACGGTTCCCTCCGGTTGGTTGCTCAGTTACAGCTCCGTCTGGAGTGGCGAGTCCGGTAGAGGTCAGACCTGTAGATGTGAGGTCTGTAGATGCTAGACCTGCTTTTTCCAAGATTGTTGGATTTTCTAGGGCAGGTGTCAAGGCTTGGTTGACACGGCTGATTAGGGCTTCCATAGCTCTTGTTTGCTCGTCAACTTGCGCTTGTGTCGCTTTAGGGTCGCTCAAAACTGCATTAGCTGCTGCTAGACCCGCTTCCACTTCAGCATGGAGTTCCTGCATTGAGCTAAGCGTTAGTTTTTCCAATAAAGCTTGCAGATTACCTTGAATTGATTTGGCTGCTGTCGTATCAGCGACGGTCGGCTCTTCTTGCTCTTTTACTTCTCCTGCTTGAGAAGGTTCTTGGTTAGCTGGATTTGTCTCGGACTGAGCAGAGTTAGACTCAGCTCCTGCTTGCCCTTGATTGGTTTCCTCAGCTGGCGCTTCTTGCGTTTTCACCTCATCAGCTGCTTTGAGTTCAGCTGGCTGGTCAGTTGAAACCTTGTTCGAGTCTCCCTCATCCGAGGACGCCGGATTTCCATCTGCATTGCCATCAGAACCTGCCGTAACGACATCACTTGCCGTAGCTGGAGTAATGGGTTCATGCGCTGCTACTGCCCCGTTAGCAAAGAACATCAATGCCGCAACCGCGACACTGGCAGCACCAAAGTGATATTTTCGAATCGAATATCGGAAAACCTTTTCTTTGTTATATTTTCCAAAGTCCATGAAATTTTTCTCCTTTTTTGTAAGTTGTTTTGAAAACAAAAATAGCCTTATCATCTTCAAACTCACATGATATTAAATAGTATTGATAGAACTATTTAACCCACTGCACCCAGTGTACAGTCTAGTAATAATTATACCATACCCCCCCCCCCGAATTTACCATCTAATCATCCAAAAATCTTGATTTTTAGAGAATTTTTTAGCATATGTTTATTATATTGATTATAGATATACGCTTTTTTGATTTATTTCCTATAAACTAATAACTTTTCTATATCTTTATTTATGAAAATTTTAGTATAATAATAGTTATAATTGGCTGATTTTTAGTAGTGTGAATATATTAAATATAATTTAGAAACCAAGTATGGATTCAAATTTTAGTTTGAAAAACCCTCCCTATTTTTGGATTGGAAGAGCTTATCATCAGTTTCTGAAAAATGTCTAAGACTTACGGGACTTGTTCGATACCTATTTGCAGCAAGATTAAATGGTTAGCTGGTTAGAAATTGAATTGGTCAGCTTTTATTTCATCTCACTATCCCCTATTCCTAGAGCCACAATCTCCCTATTCCTTCCTTTGACGATTCTCATCTCCAAAATCACTCCTATCCCTAGACCGCTTTCAGCCCTTACCTCATGATAATCAAGCTTGGAAATATAGTAGATTGAAATAAAATATGAACAAATTGATAAGGGGATTTTAAAGTATTTTCTAACAATGCTTTAGAAACTATGATGTGCTATTCTAAATTCAACTCACTATAAAAAGAAACTAAAACAAAATGAAACAAGAATCAAACAAATTAGTCTTGAATTTAAATCAATTTATAACAATATTTTAAAAGCCCCTTGTACTATTCCAGCTTCAGCTCATTATGTTTGTTCTAAATCTATTGATTATTCAATCTAAGATTAGTATTTTGAGCTATCCTACATAAGTCTCCTGGCTTGCTTTTTGATTTTTGTTTATAGGATATTGAATTTGGAATAGTTCACTAGTACTTCTAAAACATTGATAGAAATTACTTTGACTTTCCTGACTGATTTGTTCAGTTCTTATTTCATTCATATATGCTATGCATTAACCGATAGCGGATACCTACGGAGAACTTGCCACTCAGATGTAGGACCTGCCCATCATACAAAAAAACAGACTTCATCCCACAAAGAGATAAAATCTGTTACTATTTTCTACACGATATTTCCTAATTTTTAATCCAGCAGTTAATCTGCCTGGCTGATGGCTCGCTCGGGGCGCTGGGTAAAAGGCTTATTACCAAAAAACTCCAACCACGGTTTACGAACCTCGTCCTTGCTGGTTTCTCTGTATTTTTTAGGTCTTATTTGTAATGTTTTTTCAATAGCGCCTCAAACTCAGCGACGCTCATACCCAGCTGATGGCTGGCAACCTCGGAAGTCAGAAGTCCTTGGCGAACCATATCTAGGAAGGCAAAAAGTTTTCCACGCTCTAGACCTTGTTCAATCCCTTCAGCTCGTCCACGTTCAAGACCTCGCTCCAGCCCCTGTTCAATCCCCTCTGCACGACCGCGTTCAAGACCTCTCTCCAACCCTTTTTCCTCAGCTTGTTCCAAGGCATAGTCCTGTGCTAACAAGGCTTGTTCTTCGCGCATACGTAGTTGACTAAACATTTTCCTGTCCTCCTCGGACCAGCTCTTATAGTCCAGCAGTTGATCTGCTTGGCTGATAGCTCGCTCGGGTTGCTGGGTAAAGGGCTTGTTGCCGAAAAACTCCAACCATGGTTTACGAACCTCGTCTTTGCTGGTTTCTCTGTATTTTTTTAATTCCAAGAATGCCATCTTGACCAGATGATTTTCTTGACCGTTACTTGTGATGGTTAAGACTTCACCCGTCGTGTCCTCGCGCATACTGAAACTGTGAAAAGCTAAGTCATCTTGAAAATAATTACTATCCACAATAGCTATTGCGTAAACAGGTGCGATATGCTTGTAACTCTGGTGTGTATCACCTTCTCGCTGGCGAATTTTTTCTAGGTTTTGATTGACCTGACTGCATAGATAAGCCCACAAACGATTGATGAAAAAATTCTGATGATGAACCTGAATCTCAATAATTACTTGCGTTCCATTGTCCAACTCCGCCAAGACGTCTATACTGGTATAGAAATCCTGTGCCGAGTACGGTGTAGTGGGCAAGACGTGAATGTTACTTCCCTCCAAAATGGTCACATTTTTTGCTGGCAAGTCCAGCATATCGCGGATAAATTGACAAGTGATTTCTGGGTTGCTGAATATTTTCTTAGCAACCAAGTCATTAGTTGGGCTAATGCCCGGATGTCTTAGAATCATCCTTTTCCTCCTTCTATTATAGCACATTTTTTAATCTAATTTACTAGATTTGATGCTTCTATCTATTTATTCGTAAAAGAAAGCTAATCGCTAATCGCTTATTTGAAATTTTTTACCCTCTGTTGGATAGTCCCGTCTATCTATGTTATAATGAAAGAAGGATTTAAAATCGGAAAAGGAGTATCTATGCTTAAATTAGGTGTCATCGGAACAGGTGCTATCAGCCATCACTTCATAGAAGCAGCCCATGCTAGTGGAAAATACCAGCTGGTCGCAGTCTATTCTAGGAAACTTGAAACTGCCGCAACCTTTGCTTCTCACTATGAGAATATCCAACTATTCGATCAATTAGAGGACTTCTTCAAGAGCTCTTTTGATGTGGTCTATATTGCCAGTCCAAACTCCTTGCATTTTGCTCAGGCAAAAGCTGCCTTGTCTGCTGGTAAACATGTCATTCTTGAAAAGCCAGCCGTCACTCAGCCACAAGAATGGCTGAATTTGATTCAAACAGCTAAGAAAAATCGCTGTTTTATCTTTGAAGCAGCTCGCAATTACCATGAAAAAGCTTTTACAACTATCAAAAACTTTTTAGCAGACAAGCAAATTTTAGGGGCAGATTTCAACTATGCCAAGTATTCTTCCAAAATGCCTAACTTGTTGGCTTGGGAGACACCAAATGTCTTTTCAGCCCGTTTTGCTGGTGGAGCTCTTATGGATTTGGGGATTTATCCTCTCTACGCTGCCGTTCACCTTTTTGGAAAAGCTAATGACGCGACTTACCAGGCTCAACAGCTTGACAATAGCATTGACCTAAATGGAGATGGTATCCTCTTCTACCCTGACTTTCAAGTTCACATCAAAGCTGGGAAAAACATCACTTCCAATCTTCCTTGCGAGATTTATACGACAGATGGAACCTTGACCCTCAACACCATCGAGCATATCCGCTCAGCTATTTTTACCGACCACCAAGGCAATCAAGTCCAGCTCCCTATCCAACAGGCTCCTCATACTATGACTGAGGAAGTCGCTGCATTTGCACAGATGATTCAGCAACCAGACCAGACACTCTACCAGAATTGGCTGGAAGATGCAAGCTCTGTCCATGAGCTACTATATACCATGCGCCAGACTGCTGGCATTAGATTTGAGGCAGAAAAATGAAAAGCAAACTACCGACTGAGTGGCAAGAACTGAGTGACCAACTCGGTTTCCAGGAATTCACCCCCATTCAAACTCAACTATTTGATCCTATTCTTGCTGGAGAAAACCTCCTAGGAGTGAGCCCAACCGGAACTGGTAAGACCCTAGCTTACCTCCTACCAAGTCTTCTCAGACTACAAAAGAAAAAAGCCCAACAACTCTTGATTCTAGCACCAAATACAGAACTTGCTGGACAGATTTTCGATGTATGTAAAACGTGGGCTGAAGCTATCGGCTTGACTCCCCAACTCTTCTTATCAGGTTCAAGTCAAAAACGACAAATTGAACGACTCAAAAAAGGACCAGAAATTCTGATTGGAACCCCTGGCCGTATCTTTGAACTAATTAAATTGAAAAAAATCAAGATGATGAATGTGGAAACCATCATCCTGGATGAATTTGACCAATTACTAGATGATTCTCAGATACACTTTGTAGAGAAAATCACTCACTACGCACCGCGTGACCACCAACTGGTCTACATGAGTGCCACGACCAAGTTTGACCAAGAAAAGATTGCGCCAAATACACGTACCATTGATCTCTCTGATCAAAAACTGGATAATATCCAACATTTCTACATGCAGGTAGACCAGCGTCACCGAGTGGATATGCTGCGAAAACTAGCTCATGTTGAGGATTTCCGCGGTCTGATCTTCTTTAACAGCCTATCAGACCTTGGAAGTTCAGAAGAAAAATTACAGTATCGGGATATCTTGGCTGTTTCTCTAGCTAGTGATGTTAATGTCAAATTTAGAAAAGTCATCTTAGAAAAGTTTAAAGACAAGCAACTAACCCTACTCCTTGCAACTGACCTTCTTGCACGTGGAATTGATATCGATAGCCTAGAATGCGTCGTAAACTTTGATGTTCCTAGAGATATTGAAACCTACACTCACCGCGCTGGCCGTACAGGTCGCATGGGTAAGGAAGGTTACGTTATCACTCTCGTCACTCATCCAGAAGAACTTAAAAAACTCAAGAAATTTGCGAGCGTACGTGAAATTGTCTTGAAAAATCAAGAACTCTATATCAAATAATCTCCCATTGCTCTATACACATCCAGTGTATGGAGCTTTTTTATAAGCAATTCAATTTTATACTCTTCGAAAATCTCTTCAAACCGCGTCAGCTTCGCCTTGTCGTATGTATATGATACTGACTTCG